>RKAN01000114.1 GCA_014845975.1 bacterium
AATAAATATTTTCTTTCTTTATCATTAGCATACCAACTTAATAATATAATTCCAATATAGATAACCCATATAAAATTTTCAACTTTTATATCATTTAATTTTTTTAATCTATCATCCATATTATATTTTATTCTTTTTTTATCCTTTGTATTAAAAAAGATCAAAATAATAATTGAGTAATAATCAATGTCATAGGATTTCTATTTTTAATATATTCTTTACACTCTTAATTAAATATTTACAACTTTTATTTTGCGGATTTTTTCTACGGACATATACTAATGTTATTCCATCAGTTTGGTAGTCAATATCTCTTGGAATTCTAGGATCAAGCATTATATCTTGATTTACTTTACTAACGCTAACTCTTTTTTTATTTCTTTCATTGTAATATAGAATCAAAGAATCTTCATCAACGTATATTCCATTCTTAGAAATCTTATTGCTTATAATAATTTTTTGTTATAATTTTTGAAACTAGTTGAAATCACTTGAAACTTCTTAAAATTCTTGTATTTTCATAGTGTTTAGCATTGTTTCGTTAAATTTCAACAATTGTGTAAAAATTGAAATCAGTTGATACCATTCCCACAAAAATCCCACTAATTTTTATCATAATTATATTTGTGGGATTTTTCCCCACAATCCTTATTTATCAAGCAAAAATGACACATTTGTGTCATTATTTTTTTTATTTTGGTGCTCGCACTCGGACTTGAACCGAGACTTTCTCATCGAAAAATAGATTTTGAGTCTATCGTGTCTACCAATTTCACCATGCGAGCAAGTACAAATTAATTATATCACATTATTTTAAAAATAACTCAATAAAATGAAAAAATAGACTAAATTTTCTAAAAAAAACTCACATATAAAATAAATTTCATTCTTAATTAGAATTTAAACTTCTACAAAACTAAATGGAATTCAAATATTCAAAATATTATCATAATTTCTTTGAGATACTTATATATTTAAAAAAAATTGTTACTTACGTGTAAAATAACCTTTTTTTCTTATTTTAAATCAGTAAACTCTTCTGTAAATGTTTTTTTCTTCCCATTCATCACCTATTGATATACAATTATAACCTGAAAGACGACATGAGTCAGGAACTATATCATACCTATATTCATATTTACAAGTCACAACTACTTTATCATCATTAGAATAATCAACTTTGCAATCAATATTAATAAATATGCTTCTTTTTTCATGATCAACACATTGTATAATATAGTTAGTTCTTATTTTAGGAAACTAACATATTATATTCTTTCTTTTATTTTTTAATATTTTTGATATAATATGTTTCGACAATGTGGACTTTTTTGACTCACCTTATAGCTTAGACTATTCTATTAGAGACTAATGCCACAGTTTTATTTTTAATTGATTATAAGTTGGATAAAGCTTTGACTTTTTATCTCCAACAAGGTTACAAGAAATAAGACTAAGTGGAACACATGTGTCAAAAATATTATTTTAGATTGGAGTTGATTTTATATACTATATTTGTTTTGATATAGCCAAAGAAAATCACTATGCATCTATTGCAAATTCATATGGTGAAATAATTCGAGAAGCTTTTTTTGTTAAAAATTCTATTAACGGTTTTAACTTTTTTATGGATAAGTTTTCTGACTGTTTAGTTAGAATGGAATCTACTGGTCATTATGGCGAAAATTTAATTCAATTTCTTCATAATAAAGATTTTAATATTGGTATTATTAATTTCATTCAAACTGATGCTTTAAGAAATAGTAATATCAGAAAGACTAAAACTGATAAATTTGATACGTATCTAATCATTCACTCTCTTATGCTCAAACACTATACTCCTTTTGTTTCTAAAGGTATTAAAATCCTAGAACTTAGAAGTTTAAGTATCCATAGAGATGATGTTTTAAAATATCGTTCAAAATTAAAAATTCGTTTAGTTTCTTTTGCTGATCAACTTTTTTCTGAATTAAATCTAATTTTTAATTCTATTCATTTAAAAAGTCACTATGCTTTATTTTCTACTTATCCTAGTCCAAAAGATATTGTTTCTACACGTGTTGATGCCTTTGCTAATCTTTTATCTAAATCTAAAGGTCATTTTGCCTTAGATAAAGATCAAAAATTAAAAAAACTAGCTAAATCTTCTATTGGTGTCAACAACTCCTCACTTTCAATTCAAATTAAACACTCTTGTAGTTTCTAAAATTGTACTAGGTGATGAACTCATGAGAATAAATGACAGAGAAAACTACAATAAAATTAGAAATTCAATTTCTATGAAAAATCTATGTAAAATAATAGAAGATAAAGGTTATACAATTACTAAGTTAGCAATTAATTCTAAAGTAAGTGATTCTACAATCATTTCTTATATAAACGGTCAAAAGATTCCATCACTTCCAACTTTAATTAGTATTGCAGATTTTTTAAATGTAAATATTGATTATTTACTTGACCGAACTGACAATTCTATGAGAGTTGATGACTTAAAAATAATAGATGGAACTCAAGACCTAAACTTATTAATTAAGAATATAATGGAATTACCTCTAGAAAAACGACAATTAGTTAAAGCATATGTTCAAGGACTTACTGATAATAAATAAGTCCTTTTAGTATGTAATAAACTCAGTATTTTAGTATTTTTAATTTTTGATTTCTTTCAGTTCTATAAAAAAAGCTGTCAATATTTTGACAACTTTTGTAAATACTAATCAAAATCTATTATAATTTTTTTAAACATGTTGACCTTTTAGTCAAGTATTTCTTTCAATTTCAACATTACAATTCTTCTTTGTATTTTGAGTCAAATAAATTTGTGTCTTCGTCAACAGACTCAATTTTTTCTATTTCAGGTAACTCATCAATACTTTGTAATCCAAAATAATCTAAAAATTCATCAGTAACTCCGTACAAAATTGGTCTACCAGGGCTATCCGCTCTTCCCATATCCTTAATTAAGTTTCTAAGTAACAATTTTCTCATTAAATGACCACTATTAATTCCTCTAATTTCATCGACTCCCATCCTAGTGATAGGTTGATTATAAGCAATAATTGCTAAAGTCTCTAAAGCTGCTGGGCTTAATGAATCATTTATTTCTGTTTCAGTAAGTTTTTCATAATAAGATTTATGTATTTTTTTAGTGGTTAGTTTAAATTTATTTCCAAGTACTTCTAATTGAATTCCTCTTTGATTCGAATTATAACCTTGATACAAAACTCTTAATAACTCTTTTACTTTTTCTTCTGGAAGTTCTAAAACTTCAGTTAATCTTTCTAAAGTTATTCCTTCATCTCCAACTAAAAATAAAATTCCCTCTACTACTGGTAATAATTCCATCTAACCACCTTCTTTTACACTTAAGTATATTTTATCAAAATTATCTTCTTGTTTGATTTCCAATTCATCATTTTTTGCTAAATCTAAAATAGATAAAAATGTAACAACTATATATCCTTTATTCATTTCCTCAAAAAGTTCTTCAAATTCTATTTTCTTTTTTTCTTTTAAAATATTTTTAATTTCTATACTTCTTTTCTGAACGGAATACTCTTTTTTTGTTATTTTTGTATTTAATGGTTTATCTAGTTCTTTTCTTTGCAAAAATTTATTAAAAGCAGATACTAAATCATCAAGACTTATGTTTCCAATATTAAATTCTTGTTCTTCTTTTTTGTATATTTCTAAATTACTAGATGGTTTTGTATAAAACAGTTTTCTTTCTTCTTCTAATAATTTAAAGTCATTTGTTATTTCTTTATAACGTTTATAATCAATTAATTTTTTTATTAATTGTTCTCTTGGATTATCTTCATACTCATCATCTTCTATTTCTGGTTTTGGTAGTAACATTGCAGATTTCATTTCCATTAATTCACTTGCCATTACTAAGTATTCACTAGCGACATCTAAATTTAATTCTTTCATGGTTTGAATATAATCTAAATATTGTTTTGTAATATCCTCAATTTTTATTTCAGAAATATCTATATCTGATTTTTTTATTAAATGTAATAATAGATCTAATGGTCCATCAAAATTATCAATTG
>RKAN01000036.1 GCA_014845975.1 bacterium
ATATTTGGAGCAATAGGGGTCATTGCAGCAACTACAATATCATCCAAAAATGTAATATACCAAGATAAAACAGTAAATAATGCCTTAGATGAACTATATGATAGTGTAAATTTATTAAAAACAAAAGGAGACGCAGTATCTAATCAAATCTTAACAGGAAAAAAAGCAATTGTAAAAGGAATAGAAGTAACAGGAACTATGCCAAATCGTGGAAATTTAAACTGGGCACCAAGTACTAGTACAAGTTATACAGTACCCTCTGGATATTATAGTGGAGGAACTCTAAATTCAGCAGGAGCTTATAATACAGGATATAATGCAGGAGTAACAGCAGCCGATAATAGAGCAAATACGAATTCCACAAACTATAAAACAGGATATAACGCTGGATATAGTGCTGGAGGAGGTGGACTTCAATATAAAAGTGGTGTATATAACACGCATTTGAATGGTGAGACTGTACGTTCAACGTCATTTAATACTGGTTTGTCATCTATAACAGCAATTCAAGTTAGATCATATGTTAATTCAGAGTACGGTGAAACAATAGAAAGAGACAACAGAATTTCTAACATCTCTATTTCCGGTGGAACAGTAACTGTTTATTTTTATGCAGGAGATTATTGTGAAAATTATATAAAATGGCTTGCTGTTGGAAAATAACAACAGTATTTGGTAAGTAACAAGATATATTTTTTATAAAAAGTAAGTACTAATTTAGCAGTTTTAATAACATGTTTTCATATATCCAATTATTACGAAAAATCAAAAAAATTAGAAACTTAACTTGTTAGATAATTGACAAAGATAAAATAAGTGATAAAATAAAGTTAATGATTTTGATTAGGACATGGTTAATTAATTCATTTTTTAAGAGAGTGAGTGTTTGGTGTGAACTCATAAAATATTAATTGATTACTACCTATGAATTGGACTCGAAAGAGATTCCCGGTAATACCGTTATCTTGAATTAAGTAAAACATAGGATGGTACCGTGTTCAGCACTCCTTATATAGAAATATAGGGATTTTTTTTGTTAGGAGAAGTAGTATGAAAAAGAAATTTTACGGAAGCAACGATGTAATAACTGTTTATAAATTTATGGAAATGTGTGGACTAAAATGTAACCCAAAAGGAAATATTTGTGTGTCACATGAAATTATGATGCGTAAATTAAATGCAAGAAACAAAAAAATGAACAAGAAAGTAATAGTACCAGAAATTGTTCCTTTTCATTCAATTATTAAAGAAGAGGTAAAATCTGGAAAAACTATTTTAGTAAAAGATGATAATCAGATAATAGAAGCTTATCATATTCCTGAAATAGAGCATGTTATTGAGATGTCAGAAGAAGAAAGAATGAAAATCAGAGAAAAATTAATTCAAGAACAATTGGAAAGAATTGTAGAAAATGTTATGAAACCTGGTTATCAAAAGTACTTATACAGAAAATCTAAAAAAGAAGAATTTGAGAAAACAGAAACAATAGAGGAACAAGAGTATGAAGTTACTGAAAAGAAAGTTAGAATCATGAAATTAGAAAAAAGAAAAAAACAATATTAGGAGGAATTAAAATGATAAATATTAAAGAAAATGACCGTTTAAGTAAAATGAATCATAGTTGTGCTCATCTTTTAGCACAAGCAGTAAAACATTTGTATCCAAATGCTAAATTTTGGGTTGGACCAGTGATAGAAGAAGGATTCTATTACGATATTGATCTAGGAGATCAAGTAATTACAGAAGAAGATTTACCTAAGATAGAAAAAGAAATGAAAAAGATTTCTAAAGAAGGAAAAAGAATTGTTAGACGTGAACTTTCAAAAGAAGAAGCTTTAGAGATGTTTCAAGATGATCCTTATAAGATTGATTTAATATCTAGAATGGATGAAGATGAAACCGTTATTACTTGTTATACACAAGGTGATTTTACAGATTTGTGTCGTGGCCCTCATGTAGATACAGTAAAAGAATTAAAGCATTTTAAATTGTTAAAAGTTAGTGGTGCATACTGGAAAGGTGATGCCAAAAATAAAATGCTTCAAAGAATTTATGGTGTTTGTTTTGAAACAGAAGAAGATTTAGAAAAACATTTAGCTGACTTAGAGGATGCAAAACAAAGAGATCATAGAAAATTAGGACGTGACCTTGGAATATTCATGTTTGCTGATTTAGTAGGAAAAGGACTTCCTATGTGGCTTCCAAATGGATTCATTGTAAGAAGAACATTAGTAGACTATATCACAGACAAAGAGTTAAAACTAGGTTATAAACATGTTATGACCCCATCTTTAGGAAATGTTGAATTATATAAAACATCTGGACATTGGGATCATTACAAAGAAGATATGTTTCCTGCTATGGAACTTGATGAAGAAGCTTATGTTCTTCGCCCAATGAACTGTCCTCATCATATGATGATATTTAAAAATAGTCTTCATTCTTATCGAGATCTTCCTATTAAAATTGCTGAGATTGCGAATGATTTTAGATATGAAGCAAGTGGTGCAGTATGTGGAATAGAAAGAACGAGAGCTTTTACACAAAATGATTCTCATATTTTCTGCACAAAAGAACAAATTAAACAAGAAGTAAAAGGTGTTATTGATTTAATTTTAGATGTTTATAAGGATTTTAATTTTAAAGATTATCGTTTCAGATTATCATTAAGAGATAAAGAAAACCAAGAAAAATATTTTGGTAATGATGAATTATGGGAAAAATCAGAAAGAGAATTAAAAGAGATATTAACAGAATTAAACGTTGACTTCTATGAAGCAGAAGGAGAAGCAGCTTTCTATGGACCAAAAATTGATGTTCAAGTAAAATCAGCTATTGGACATGATGTAACATTATCTACTGTTCAATTAGATTATCAATTACCAGAACGTTTTGATTTAAGTTATATTAATGAGTCTGGTGAAAAAGAAAGACCAGTTGTTATTCATAGAGCAATATTAGGTTCATTAGATCGTTTCATTGCTTTCTTATTAGAAGAAACAAAAGGATTTTTACCTCTTTGGTTAGCTCCAAATCAAGTAAAGATTATACCAGTTAACAATGAATATCATTTAGATTATGCTAAAGAATTATTGAATACTTTAAAAGAAAATAATATCCGAGTTTCTCTAGATGAAAGAGATGAAAAATTAGGATATAAACTAAGAGAGAGTGTATTAGAAAAAATTCCTTATATGGTAATATTAGGTCAAAAAGAAGTTGATAACCATACAATTTCTTATAGAAAAGCTGGCACTGAAGAGACAGTTAATGTATCATTGGAAGAATTCTTATCTTTAATCAAGAAAGAAATTGAAAATAAAATTTATATTAATAAATAATAGAGGTTGGACATAAGTATCATTAAAAGAGGAAATTTAAGTTTCCTTTTTTTGACAAAATCTAAACCTTTTTTTGTAAAAAAGACATTCGTGTTATACATATTGTTATAGTTAAAGTAAACAAAGTACATTCTTTGTTTTTAAATCTTTTGAAATGTAGTATAATATAATAGGTGGTGAAATGAATAAAAAAGTAGTAGTACTAGGTGGTGGAACAGGAATGTCTACATTACTTAGAGGATTAAAAAAATTTCCAATTGATATTACAGCAGTTGTGTCTGTTTGTGATGATGGAAAAAGTACGGGAAGACTTAGGGAAGAATTTAATATTATAGCTGTTGGAGATATTAGAAAAGTTTTGGTATCTTTATCAGAAACAGAACCATTAGTGAAAGAACTATTGAATTATCGTTTTCAAACTACTAGTGATTTAAATGGACATACTATTGGAAATTTAATACTAACAGCTCTCACAAATATAACTGGAAATTTATCAGATGGGATAGAATCATTAAGTAAAGTGTTTAACTTAAAAGGAAAAGTATTACCTTTAACAGAGGATAATGTTACTTTAGTTGCAGAAATGCAAAACGGAGATATTATTGAAGGAGAACATCATATTACAGAAAGTAAAGAAAAAATTAAAAAAATATTTTATAAAGA
>RKAN01000067.1 GCA_014845975.1 bacterium
AATTTAATATTTTTCAACAATTATCTTTATTTTCTATTAAAAGAACGCATTATTATTCCATTAACAGAAGAAGAATTATTTCATTACTATTACAATAAAAAGAAGTTTATTTCCATTCTAAAAATAAATTTCGATAATAAAATTTATCCAACCTGCATGATTATTTACAATGAAAATAATTTGGAGAATACTATTTACTATACAATATTAGAAAATCAAATTGTTATTACATCAACAAAGGGACCAATTTCAAAGTTAAAAAGAAAAAAACAATATGATATATTGGAAAAACAATTAAATGAAACAAATATTATTCATTCAAGACTAATTTCTAATCAAACAAAATATACAATACAAAAGCAATTATTAAAAAAATTTACAATGGAAACTGTTAATTAATCTTAATATTGTTTTCTATTTTCATATATATACCTAAAAAAAAAGATATTTTTTAAATATCTATTTCAATAAATCATTTGCTTTTGCATTTAATGAAAGATCCGCTCTTCTACCTAATTGATAAGCATAATATGCTGCAGCACCAATCATAGAAGCATTATCCGTACAATATTTGATATTTGGAATTATTAAATTAAAATGATATTCATCTGCTAATCTTGTAAATTCGTTACGGATTCCCTTATTAGCAGAAACTCCTCCAGCAATAATTAAATTATTAACATTATACTCTTTCATTGCTTTTAAAGTTTTTTTACTTAAAATTTTTACAACTCTATTTTGAAAAGAGCAAGCTAAATCTTCTTTCCTAACTTTATTGCCTTTTTGATTTTCATTATGATTTAAATTAATAACAGCGCTTTTTAATCCACTGAAACTAAAGTTATAACTATTATCATCTAATGGGTATGGTAAATTATAAGTATCTTCACCTTTAAAAGCTAATTCATCAACTTTTGGACCACCAGGATAAGCTAAACCTAGAACACGAGCAACCTTATCGTAGGCTTCTCCAACAGCATCATCAAGTGTTCCGCCAATTTTTTCAAATGAATAATCTTTTTCCATGTAAACTAATTCTGTATGTCCACCACTAATAACCAAAGCAATTAATGGAAATTCCATAGATCTTTCTAGATTATTAGCATAAATATGACCAGCAATATGATGAACAGGAACTAATGGCTTATTATAAATAAAAGAAAGTGTTTTAGCAGCCTCTACTCCAATCAATAAGGAACCTATTAATCCTGGCCCATATGTTACAGCTATGGCATCCATATCATCCATAGATAAACCAGATTTTTTTAATGCTTCTTCAATTACTATTGTAATATTTTCCACATGATTTCTACTAGCAATCTCTGGTACTACACCACCATATAAGGCATGAATGTCCATTTGAGATAAAACAACACAAGATATTTCATCATGACCATTTTTTATAATTGCCACACTTGTTTCGTCACAACTAGATTCAATCGCTAATATATATACATCTTTCATCTAATCACCTTAATTCTCTTTTCATTAATAATGCATCCATATTTCCATAATATTTTTTTCTTATAGCTACATTTTGAAAGCCATAATTTCGATATAATTTTATAGCACGTAAATTATTTTCATTTACTTCTAATGTAATATTTTCCACTTTTTGTTTTTTCAAATCATCTATCATATAATTCATCAAAAGAGAAGCAATTCCTTTATTTTGGTATTCTGGTACCACTAAGATATAATTTAATTCTGCTCTTTCATACAAAATACTATAACTAGCAAAGCCTAAAATCTTCTTTTCTTTATACACAATGAATTTTTCAAAAGGATTAACTTCTATGTATTTCGTTTTAAAAAATTTTTCAATCAAATAAAAAACTACAATTTCATCATTTTTTTCTAATTCTTCAATCACTGATTTAATTTTTCCTCTGCTTCTGTTTTTTTTAAGTAATTAGGATTTAATGAATGTGGATTAACCGTTTCTAAATTTTTACTTAACAACTTCTCTACACAAACATTTGGTTCTATACAGTTGTCTAAAGAATCATAACTTACAAAACAAACATTATCCAAAGAAGAAAAATTTTCTACTTTTTTTATTAAATCTTCTAATTTAATATAACAATCTTCCAAAATAGGTTGTTGTTTTTGATTATATATTGCACCATAAACATAACCTCTTCTTGCATCAATCATAGGAACTATATAATTTTTATCTGTTTTTGTAGTAGCTAACAACATAAGTTCTGATACAGGTGAAATTATTTTACCTAGACTCCACGCAATTGTTTTTGCTATTGTAACACCAACACGTATTCCAGTAAATGAACCTGGTCCATTAACAACATATATACGTTCAATGTTATTTATAGAAAGATTAGTTGTTTCTAATGCCTTCTTTAGAGCAGGTAAAACTTTACTAGAAAGATTGTTTGTAGTATTTTCATTATCAAAATATATTTGAGTTTGATTTTGATAAATGCCAATCATTAAACGATTCGTTGATGTGTCTATAAAAAGAGAAATCATAAAACTGCCTCACAAAGATCTTCATATTTTTTTCCATGTGGAGTTAAAATAATCATTCTTTTTGTTTCATCAATAACTTTAAATTTAATATCTAATCGTTCTTCCGGTAAAATATCTTTAATTGTACTAGCCCATTCAATGACAACAACGCCACCTTTTGTAAAATATTCTTCTATCCCAATACCATCAGTATTTCCGTCTAAACGATAAACATCCATATGATATAAAGGTAATTCTCCATCATATTCTTTAATAATAGTGAAAGTTGGAGATGTAATACTTTCTGTAATGCCTAATGCATTCGCGATTCCTTTTGCAAACATTGTTTTTCCACTACCTAATTCACCATCCAAACACAATATCATATTTGGAAATTTTTCTGATTCAAAATTTTGAGCTAATTCAATCGTTTCTAATTCATTTTTTGTAATTATTTTATATTCCATATTGATCACCTATTTAAGTATAACAAAAAGATAAAGAATAAAACAATATTTTTTCATCATTTTTGTAATATATGTACTTTTTCTATTTTGATATTATTCGCATTTCTTATTAATTCTGATTTCCATTCATCATCATATGGTCTTGCATAATAAATTGTATCATTGTAATCATGACATAAATCAAAATACAATTTTGAAATTTGAAAAGAAGAAATCATACTAGTAATTCCAAAATTCAAATTATAAAATGAATATTGATTTTCTATGAATTTCATTTTTGATTTATTATCTACATCATAATAACTTGTAATTGGAATAATGTATTTATTTAATTCGCTTTTTCTTTCTTCTTCTATATTAGAAATATAACAAAAAAATAAAGTACCATTTTCTATCATCGTCTTTTGTAAATCTAAATAAAAATAATTTTGTTCATTTGGTAAACTTATTTGAGAAAAACTATTAACAAAACCAGATACACCAATTTCTGTTAATTTTTTTACAAATTTTAAAAATTCTATTTTCTTTTCCTTGCTTATATCAATTTTGTCTCCTAAGCCTAATAAACGATAACAAACATCAGACTCTGACATAACAAGTTTTAAAGGTGCTACAACCTCTTGTATAACTTTAATGTCAAATAATCTTGCCTGATTACACAATTTTTTTAAATCATTCATAGAACCTAAACTATTTCCAATAGAATAGTCTTTTACACAATAACTACTCCACCATTGGTAATTAAAATCTAAATCATCATTTATTGGTTGAACAGGGCTAACTAAAATACAATCAAATCCTTGCGTCTTAATCATTTCTAATTGATTAATAATATTACAAAAATTCCAATTAAATAAATTCAAAACACGCATATTACCACCTTGTTATATTATTATATCACTGAAACGAAAAATAAAATATAAAATAAATATCAAAATTTTCCAAAAAAGAGCAAAAAAAAATTGGCAACTACCTATTTTCGCATACACTATCGTCGGCGTAAAAGAGCTTAACTTCTGTGTTCGAGATGGGAACAGGTGTA
>RKAN01000118.1 GCA_014845975.1 bacterium
ATCTATTATCAGTTATTATTTGTCTAGAAAATATGGTTTTAAAGAAAAAGAATATTTAAACCCTAAAAATTTTAATCAAGATAGTATTAAAGTGAGACAAGTTTATGATGTTTTAAATAAAGTAAAAAGGCAAATTAGAGTGAATGGTAGTCAACATGCAGCAACATCTCATTATATTAGTAATTATGGTTATATTCCACTATGGATTCTAGTAAAAGTTTTATCTTTTGGAATCGTTTCGGAATTATATGGTATTTTAAAACCAGATGATCAATTGACAATTGCTAAAGTTTACAATTTAGATCCAGAAACATTAATAACCTATTTACAATTATTATCGAATTTTAGAAATCTATGTGCTCATGAAGATATTTTGTATGACCATAGAACACAACGATCTATTCCAAATTGTAAATATCATGTGATTTTAAATATAGAAAAAGATGATGATGAGTATAAATATGGAAAAAATGATTTATTTGCCTTAATTATTATTATGAAAGAAATGCTTACAAAGGATGAATTTAATGATGTTTTATATCAGATTGGATATGAAATTGATATATTAGATGGAAAAATTGATACAGTTCCATTAAACGCCATTTTAAATAAAATTGGTTTTCCAGATAACTTTAGAGAAATACAAAATATAGAATAGAGGTAACAAATGAAAAAAAACATAATTTTATCTGCTGCAGTAGTAGTCGCAGCAATTATATCATTGTTCGGAATATATATGAAACAATCAAAAATAGTGAATACAGATTCTATAAAATTTAAAGAAGAATATGAATCATTAAATGGAAAAGAAAATGATAATGGAAAAGAATATTTAAATGTTAGTGTAGATTCAAGTAATCCAATTGTTTATTCTTCTTTTCAAGAAATTTATGATGTAATAGAAAAGGGAACTGGAATTATTTATTTTGGATTTCCAGAATGTCCTTGGTGTCGTAATGCAGTACCTGTTCTTTTAGATGCTGCAAAAGAGTTAAATGTTAATAAAATTTATTATTTTAATGCTCTTAGTATTCGCGATAAAAAACATTTAGATGATAATGGAAATATTATTACAGATGAAGAAGGAACAGAAGAATACAAAAAATTGATTGAAATTTTATATGATCAATTACCTAGTTATGAAGGATTAAATGATGACTCTATTAAAAGATTATATTTTCCAACCGTTCTTTTTGTGAAAGATGGAAAAATTATTGGTATTTATACATCAACAGTAGATTCTCAAAAAGATCCATATGTTAAATTAAACGATGAACAATATTCTGAATTAAAAAATATATATTTAGATTTAATAAATAAAACTTATGATATTTTATGTGATCAATCTTGCTAGAGACAATTGTCTCTTTTTTTTATCTTAAAATGTCGTTTCTTTTTTCTTCTACCGATCATAACTTGAAAATAGTATTGAGGTAGAGGAGGAATATTGATGATTACAAATAAAGATATTGGCCTAACTGAAAAAGAAGTAATAGAAAATAGAGAAAAATATGGAACAAACGAACTATCTAATGTAAAAGAAAATAGCTTTTTCAAGTTATTGCTGGAATCATTAGGAGATCCTATTATTCGAATTTTATTGATTGCATTAGGAATTAAGACAGTTTTTTTAATCAAAGACTTTGATTGGTATGAAACTGTTGGAATTGTCATTACAATATTTATTGCTTCTTTTGTATCTACTATATCAGAGTATGGTAGTGAAAAAGCATTCTCTAGATTACAAGAGGAAGCATCTAAAATAAAATGTAGGGTTCTTAGAAATAAAAAGAAAGTAGAAGTTAATGTTTCAGAGGTTGTAGTTGGAGATATTGTTCTACTTCAAACAGGGGATAAAGTTCCTGCAGATGGAGTTTTAGTAGAAGGATCTGTTTCTGTTGATGAGTCCTCTTTGACTGGTGAAACAAAAGAAAAAGAAAAGTCTCCTAATCAGGATAATAAATTATTAAAGGGAAGTGTAATATATGCCAAAGAAGGTAAACTTTTAATTACTAAGGTTGGATCTGATACTGTTTATGGGAAATTAGCTAATGAATTAAAAGAAAAAAGTCCGGACAGTCCTTTAAAAATACGATTAAGACAACTTGCGAATGTGATTAGTAGGATAGGATATGTAGGTGCTTTTTTAGTTGCTTTTGCTTATTTATTTTCAGTAATAGTTCTACAAAATAATTTTAATTATACAGCTATTATGGATACAGTTACTAATTTTCCTTTAATGTTTGGACATATTTTATATGCTTTAACATTATGTGTAACGGTAATTGTCGTTGCAGTACCAGAAGGATTACCTATGATGATTACTTTAGTTTTATCATCCAATATGAAAAAGATGTTAAAAAATAATGTTCTTGTTAGAAAATTAGTTGGAATTGAAACAGCAGGAAATTTAAATATTTTATTTACAGATAAGACAGGTACTTTAACAAATGGCAAATTAGAAGTCATTGGAATTATGACAGGAGATTTTAAATCTTATCAAAAAGAAGTTGATGTGAAAGGAAAGCTACATGATATTATAAAAGACTCCATGGTTTACAATAATGCAAGTAGTCATTTTGATGGTAAGATTATTGGTGGAAATAGTACAGATAGAGCTATTTTAGAATTTATTAAAACGCCTTATGAGGAAGTCGAAAAAATTAAAGTTGTGCCTTTTGATAGTAAAAATAAATATATGTTAACAACCATTCAAAAGGATAGAAAAATTCATTTAATAAAGGGGGCTCCCGAAAAAATTATACCAAATTGTACAAAATATTATAATGAATTTGGAGAAAAAAGAGGATTTTATGACAAAGCAAAATTAAAAAAATATATTGATGAAAAAACAAAATCAGGAATTAGAGTAATCGCTATGGCAACAAGTGATTATGTGAATCCAAAGGAATTTGTTTTTGTAGGAATTGTTTTTATTAAAGATGAAATAAGAGCTGAAGCAAAATTAGGGATTGAATTGGTAAAAAAAGCCCATATCAATACTGTTATGATTACTGGTGATAATAAAGAAACAGCTACATCTATTGCTAGAGAAGTAGGTTTATTAGATCAAGATTCTTTGATTCTTACTAGTGAAGAACTAAATAAAATGTCCGATGACGAAGTGAAATCTAAATTGTTCCGTTTAAAAGTTGTAGCAAGAGCCCTCCCATTTGATAAGAGTCGTCTAGTACGATTAGCTCAAGAAGAAAATCTAATTGTTGGTATGACAGGTGATGGAGTAAATGACTCTCCTGCTTTAAAAAGAGCAGATGTTGGTTTTGCAATGGGAAGTGGAACCGAAGTGGCAAAAGAAGCAAGTGATATTGTAATTTTAGATGATAATTTTTTATCTATTGCTAAAGCGGTGTTATTTGGTAGAACAATATTCAAAAGTATTAGAAAGTTTATTGTTTTTCAACTTACCGTTAATATTTGTGCTATTAGTTTATCTATTATTGGCCCTTTTATCGGAGTAAATACTCCAATTACAGTCATTCAAATGTTATGGGTAAATATGGTGATGGATACTTTAGCAGGACTTGCTTTTTCATATGAACCTCCTATTTTAGAATATATGGAGGAAAAACCGAAGACAAAAAATGATTCTATTATTAATCACTATATGTTAACGGAAATATTATTTACAGGATTTTATTCTTCATTACTTTGTGTTTTATTTTTAAAAGTTCCTTTTTTCAAGGGTTTATTTCGTCACGATGTTGCAGATAAATATTTTATGACTGCCTTCTTTGGACTTTTCATTTTTATGGGAATTTTTAATTGTTTTAATGCTAGAACTACAAGGATTAATTTGTTCGCAAATATTTTAAAGAATAAAATGTTTATAGCAATTATATTATTTATTTTATTTTTTCTTGGTTTTCTTTTAACTCCTCTACGGCTTTCTTTAAGTTATTATTCTCTAATCTTTT
>RKAN01000117.1 GCA_014845975.1 bacterium
CTTTAAATGAATCAATTCCAATAATAATACAATTAATTGGGGATTTAGAAGCAAATATTTTTTTATCAAAATTATTTTCTTCATAAATTTTATGTTGTTCTTTTATAAAATTATATAAACTACAAAAGGCTTCATTTATTTTAGAATCTGTATATTGATATAAATCTCTATTTTCTGAATCAATTATGTAATCTTCTGTATTAATTACAAATAGTGACATTTGTTTAACAACCATTTCTTTTATTAAATTGTTAATAAAAGATTGAGTTGAAGTGATATCTAATGACATAACTGTAGTAAGAAAATTCTTTCTAAAATCAAAAGTACAAGGTTGTAATGTTTTTTTATTTAATCCTAAAATCATTCCATTTTCGTTATATTGAAGAACTAATTGATTATAATTTACTTCTTTTGGTAAAACTGGAACTGGTCTTGCTTTATTTTGAAATTGAGAACTATATTCTAAGCAATAATGTTTCATATACTCTGTCAAATTATCTTTAGGACAAGCATAAGCTGTTTGAAATTCAAAAATATCATCTAATTTTAAAATTCCTCTTCCAAAGATTTTAGATGGATATGTTTTATGAACATTTCCTAAAATAGTTGTATAATCATCTTCATTATTTTGCTGAAGAACAAGAATATTTGAAAAGTTTTGTTTTAATTTAAAACGAATTCCATTAGGAGTACTAACAGTAATTAAGAAATAAATTCCATAACGCGCACATTCTCTTGTTAAAACTGTTAAATCATCATCAAACTCAGGATAAGTTTCTTGATAAGACTCATAATTATTAATAATTACTACAATATTAGGAATTGTTTTCCCACTGTTTTTGCAATAATTGATATAATCACCATTATAATCTGTAAATAATATTTTTCTTTGATCAATTTCTTGATAAATCATTTTATATAAGTTGCCTATTTTTTCTTCATCATCAGAAAGTAAAATATCTCCAACAATAGAAGAAGCACTTAAATTTTTTAAAGACTCTGTTCCAAAATCGACTAAATAATAGTTTACTTCATCTGGAGTATAAAATCTCATAGAAGAATATATTACTGTATTAATTAAATTTTCTTTTCCACTTCCGCTAGCTCCATAAACTAAAACATTCCCACCATTTGAAAAATTAATGGTTAGTAAATTCTGCTCTTGCCTACTAGGAACATCATATTCTCCAATAATTGGGTTCAAAATAAACTTGTCTTTTTGATAAGAATATTTTTGACTTAACTGGTCAACTAATATTTCACTTGGTATCTTTTCTAGCCATAAAGGTCTTGTTTTAATATGATGGCTCTCTGCTAAATTATTTAAATATTTTACAATATTTAATAATTCTTCTCCATTTGAAGCAACATTTTGAACCTTTTCTTTTGTTTCCACATTCTTTATCGTATAACCAATATGATCAATAATATTAATAGAAGTATCAATAGTCTTATTAACCCTTTCAGCAGGATAATATTTTCCTCCTGCCCAAGCAGCTTGTCCAAGTACAAAAATTTCATTATATCCTACTTGAAAATAGAATCTTCCTGTTTGTTTTAAATAAGCAGCATCAGGACATTTGATGACTTCTGTTGAATCTGATTTTTCTTGAACTCTTAAACAAACTCTAAATCTTGTATTACTCCATATTTGAGGATCAACTACTCCACTTGGTTTTTGAGTTGCTAGAATTAAGTGAACTCCCAATGAACGACCAATTCTAGCAGTTGAAATTAATTGCTCCATAAATTCTGGTTGTTGATTTTTAAGTTCTGCAAACTCATCACTAATAATAAACAAATGAGAAACGGGTTCTGTCACAATACCTTCTCGATACATCTTTTGATATTTATAAATATCGATGGTTCCTTCTTCTGTTTTTTCTCTAGCAATATTAAATAAAGATTGTCTCCTTTTTAATTCCGATTCAATGGAAGATAAACTTCTCTTTATTTCATTTGCATCTAAATTTGTAATTGTCCCTACTAAATGTGGTAATTTAATTCCTGTATTTTTATTTTCAAATGCCCCAGCTAATCCACCACCTTTGTAATCTATCAAAATAAATTGAACTTCATCTGGATGATAATTAATAGCCATAGACAAAATATACGTAATAATAAATTCAGATTTTCCACTACCGGTCATACCAGCTATTAATCCATGAGGTCCATGATATTTTTCATGAAGATCAATACTAATTTTTTCTCCATTTTTACCTACACCAACAGGAACTTGTAAATTAATGATTGGGTTATTTTTTTGCCAACGAATAAATGAATTTAACTGTTCAATTTTACCAACATCATACATCTCTAAAAATCCTAATTTAGAAGGTAATGATCCATCATCATTACTCTCAATTTTAATAGGAATATTAGCTAATGTTTTTGCACATAAATCATAATCAACAGGAGTGATAAAATCAATATTAAATTTTAATATTTCATGATTACTAATATTATTATGCAATTCCCCCATTTCATTATTGATTTGAATAAAGGACTTACATTGATCTGGTAAATTAGTAACTTTATCTGAAGATATTAAAATACTAAATCCTAAATTTGTTTTATTTTCTAAAATAGATTCTATAACATCAAATCCACGAATATTTTTAAATTTATCAGTTATGATAAAATAAAATGTACCAATATCTTCTTTTTTAGGATCCCCATTTTTAATTTGTTCTCTTTCTTTAAATTTTTGTTCCAAATAATAGCAAACTTCTTTATATTCATCATTATTTGTAGCAAAAAATCTCAATTTATGGTCATCAGAGAAACAATGAGGAAGTGTTTTCACAAATTCCCATTCATACTCATTTTCTGTATCTGTAAAAATAACAATTTTTAAATCTTTATAACTATGAAAAGCTATTAGTTGAATTAGCAATCTTTTTATATATTCATTAGCGCCTGTACTTTCTCCAATAACAGATGAAATAAAATTTTGATAAAAAGAATACACTATTGGAACATTACTTAAAATTTTTGGTTCATTTCCAAGTTTAGATACCATTTCTTTTAAATTATCCTCAGCCATTGAAAAATGATCTTCTGGATATTTAATATCAATATTCATCGGTGAATTACCATACCCTAAACTTAAATTTAGAAAATCATCATCATCAATTCTTTTTTGCCATAATGAAGTATATTTTTCTAAAATAATAGATTCACATTCTTTTATATTAGGATAATTACTATTTAAGATATTTTTTTGTTCAATAATTCCCTCTTGTATTTTTTTTCTTTTTTCTTCTATATATTCTCCATATTTTTTCTGTCTTTTTCTTTCTTGTTCTTTGATTCGTCTTTTTTCTATTTTTTTACTAATGAGAGGCCAAAGAAATACACTAGAAAACATTGCTCCACACATTACTAATGAAGGTGCTGCTGAATTCCAATCAGATTTTCCAGCCAATACATTATTAATTGCAGTATAACCAGTAACTAATGATGTCATGGACATTGTAAGCATTGGTCCCAATGTAAGTAACATAGAATTGTTAGAATCATCTACTTTTGCAGGAGGAGCATCAACACTTAATACTAAAGGCTTTATAACGGATACAAATCTTGGCATTTTATGAAAGTAATCATTATCGGTATAAAGTGGAATTTCAAATTCTTCTTGATCTTCTTCATAAGGATTTTTAGAAGCTAAATTACCAATTGGCATAGCTTTTACAGAAACTTTGGAAGCAGGATTATTAATTGCTAGATAATAGTTGTTATCTTTTTTAGTAAGAATCATTTTTAATCCCATGATAAATATAACGTCACCAATTTTTATTTCTTGTTTATTGATTATTCTTACATTATTTACAAATATTCCATACCCAAAATTATTATCAAAAACATAAATTTTCTCATTTTCTTTTCTAATGTA
>RKAN01000083.1 GCA_014845975.1 bacterium
TTTAATTATAGAATATAAAGGTGGAGATAAGTTATATATTCCTGTTGAAAAAATAGAATTAATTTCGAAATATTCTACAAATGATAATTTAGAGCCAAAGATTAATAAATTAGGAGGCAATGAGTGGAATAAAACAAAACTTAAAGTAAAGCAGAAATTAGAAAATATTGCAGGAGAATTATTAAAATTATATGCATTACGTGAATCTAGTAAAGGATTTTCTTTTAGAAAAGATGATCAAGATCAAATAGATTTCGAAAACAGTTTTATTTATGAAGATACTGTTGATCAAAGAAAAGTAACAGAAGAAATCAAAAAAGATATGGAAAAGGAAAAACCAATGGATCGTTTACTTTGTGGTGATGTTGGTTACGGAAAGACAGAAATTGCGTTTCGTGCAATGTTCAAGGCTGTTATGTCGAATAAACAAGTTGCTTATTTGTGTCCTACAACTATTCTTTCTAATCAACATTATACAAACGCATTAGAAAGATTTAAAGAATATGCTGTTAATATTGCTTGTTTAAATCGATTTGTATCTCAAAAAGAAACAAAAAAAATAATTGAGGGATTAAAAACAGGAAAAATAGATATCGTAATTGGTACACATAGGCTGTTAAGTGATGATATTATCTTTAAAGATTTAGGATTACTTGTTGTCGATGAAGAACAAAGATTTGGCGTGAAACATAAAGAAAAGATTAAACAATTAAAAAATAACGTCGATGTATTAACTTTATCAGCAACACCAATTCCAAGAACATTACAAATGTCAATGGTAGGAATTAGAGATTTGTCTTTACTTGAAACACCTCCAGTAAATCGATATCCGATTCAAACTTATGTTTTAGAAGAAAATAGTCAAATTATAAAAGATGCAATTTATAAGGAATTGTCAAGAGATGGACAAGTATTTATTTTATACAATCATGTATCTGATCTTGAAAATATGGCAAGTCAAGTTTCTAAATTAGTTCCAGAAGCTAAAATTACATTTGCTCATGGTCAAATGACAAAGACAGAACTTGAAAATGTAATGATGTCATTCATTAATAAAGAATATAACGTATTGTTATGTACTACTATTATAGAAACCGGAATTGATATTCCAACAGTAAATACACTAATTATTATTGACGCAGATCGATTTGGTTTATCCCAATTGTATCAAATTCGTGGTAGAGTAGGTCGTGGAAATTTAATAGCCTATTGTTATTTGATGTATAAAAAAGGAAAAGTATTATCAGACATAGCGGAAAAAAGATTATCCGTAATAAAAGAATTTACAGAACTTGGAAGTGGTTTTGCAATTGCTATGAGAGATTTATCGATTCGTGGTGCAGGTGACATATTAGGTAGTGAACAAGCTGGATTTATAGATTCTATTGGAATAGAGTTATATTTAAAGATGTTAGATGATGAAATTAAAAAATTAAAAGGTTTACCAGTACCAGAGGAAAAGACAGATGAACAGCCTCTTATCAATGTTGCAACTTCTATTTCAGACGATTATGTAGAAGAAACTGATTTAAAAATTGAAATTCATAAGAAGATAAATGAAATTAATTCTTATGAGATGTTAAATAAAATAAAGTTAGAATTAGAAGATCGATTTGGAAAATTAAATGATGAAATGTTAATTTACATGTATGAAGAATTATTTGAAAATAAAGCTAAACAAATTGGAATTACAAAAGTTAGACAAACAAATAATTTTATTGAATTGACATTATCCAAAGAATTGACAAATCAAGTAGACGGACAACAATTATTTTTAGAAACTAGTAAATTATCTAGAATGTTTCGCTTTAAAATGATATTGGGGTGTCTTGTTGTTACACTTGATATTGTAAAACTAGAAAAACACTATATTTATTACCTTCTCGATTTTATAAAAATATTAGAACAATCAAAAAAATAGTCAAAATGACTATTTTTTTTCAATTGTATTAATAATGCTTGGAATGAATTGCTTTTTACGAGATACACATCCATCAATATAAGAACCTTCTTTTAGTTCATCTATATCAAAACTATTTGCAAAAACTTCCTTAGCTTGTTCATTATAATAAATGTAGGAACCATTTTTGATGATATCAGTTGCAAATAAGGCTAATGCATAATAACCATTGTTTTCTGCCATTTGATTAATTAATGCAACATATTCTTCTTTTTCACTTTCAATCTCACTAATATCAAATGTTGTGATTTGTCCTATACCTACTTTTTTGTCTTCTATTGTAAAGTTTTTAAAGTCCATAAATAATATATCTTCTTTTGATTTTCCTTTTAAAGATGATCCAGCTTTTAATAATTCCATTCCGTATTTTTCTAAATCTACTTCAGCAATAGTTGCTAATTCATTTGCAGCTTTTCTGTCTATATCAGTAGTTGTTGGGGAACGGAATAATAATGTATCAGATATGATACCTGATAACATTAAACCTGCTATATTTTTAGAAATTTTTATTTGATTTTCTTTATATAAAAGATAAATAATAGTGTTTGAACTGCCTAAAGGCATATTTCTAAAATTAATTGGAAGACTAGTTCCTAATGTTCCAATTTTATGGTGATCAATGATTTCTACGATTTCTGCTTCTTCTAAACCGTCTACGCTTTGAATTGCTTCGTTATGATCAACAAGGATTACTTTTTTTCGAGTAGCATCGTTAATGTCTGAAATACGCATAAGTCCTAAACATTTGTTATCTTTATTAATAATTGGGTAGTTACTATATTTAAATCGTTTTGTTTTATCCATTACATCATCTACAGTATCTTCTTCATTGAAGCAAATAATATTTTGATTTTCTATAATTGTATTTAAATAATTGGATAACCAAATTTTTCGTGATGTAGTAAAACTATCGTAATTTGTACGAATAATATTTACTTTATTTTTCTTTGCAATGTCTAGATGGATATCTTTAATTTCAGAATTGCCAGTTAAAACTATTAATTTAGCTTTATTGTTTACAGCATATTCTATGATACTATGACGATCTCCAACGATAAGTCCCATTTTTTCATCTATATTGACTGTTTCAATAAATCTAGTACTACGATATGATGCTGTTAGTATTTTGATATCAAAATTATCATCAAATTTTAAAATACTTTCCCCATTTAATACTTTTAAAATATTGTCATAAGATGCATTTAAATGATTTAATTCTTCTTTCATTTGATATTTTGCAATATCTTTCATAGAAATTAATCCTGTAAATGTACCATCTTCACTAATAAGTGGTAAATTTCCGATGTTAAATTGATTCATATAATTATATCCATCATAAATAGATTGATTACTATTTAGAAAATAATTTTTAATATATTTTGTATCCTTGACTTGTAATTTTACATCATTTAAATATTTTGGCTCTGTTTCATTAAAATAATCTAAAGCAAATTTTGTTTCATTATTTAAATTTCCCAAGGTTCTTGGTTCTGCTGGAATTCCCAATTCATTTTTTAAATTAGATAGTGAAATTGCTGCAGCAATACTATCTGTATCTGGTTTTTTATGACCTAAAACATATATTTTTTCCATATAAATCACTCCTTTCACGATTATAGCACATAAATTTGGAAAATCAATCCAAAATATTAAAGAAAGTGAGGTATAGGATGAAAGCAACAGGAGTTGTGAGAAGAATTGATGAATTAGGTCGTATTGTTATACCCAAAGAAATTAGAAAGAATTTTAGAATTAAAGAAGGAGAAAATATAGAAATTTATATTGATGATAATAATATTATTTTGAAAAAGTATTCAGAATTAAAAAATGTACCTGACATTTCTTCTAATATTATTGACTCTGTTTTCTCGATTATTAATAAAGATATTATTATTACAGATATGAGTAATATT
>RKAN01000068.1 GCA_014845975.1 bacterium
ATATGGATGGAATCGAGCAGGATATTACAGAAGAAGAAATTTATATTCAAGCAGATTATAATCGATTAAAACAAACTATTGTAAATATCATCAAAAATAGTAGAGAATCTATTCCAGAAAGTGGAGTTATTAAATTATCTACAAATAAAAATAAAAACAACGTAAAAATTTATATAGAAGATAATGGAATAGGAATGACAAAAGAAGAACTTTCTAAAATTAAAGAAGCTTTTTTCTCCACAAAACAAACAGGTACAGGATTAGGTGTTTATATGGCAAATGAAATTATTACAGCTCATCAAGGAACTTTAGAATATTTTTCTAAAAAAAATTTGGGAACTAGAGTAGTGATTACACTTCCTATAGCATAAAAAAAAGATATTAAGTTATTTCTTAATATCCATAATAACAGGTAGAACAATTGGCTTTCTGCCTGTTTTTTCATAGGCATAATCTGATACAATTGAAATAATTTCATTTTTAATATCATTGTAATTAATTTGATTATTTAATTTGTTTAATATAGCTTCTTTACTAATTTTTTCTAATTGTTTTAATAATTCTTCATTTTCATTTACTTGTACAAATCCTCTTGTTGTAATATTGATTTTTCCAAGTAATTGTTTTTTCTTCATATTAATATTTGCAATCACAATAATAATACCATCATTTGCCATAATTTTACGATCTTTAATCACAACGGATCCAGTATTTCCAACTCTATTACCATCAACATAAACATCTCCAGCGATTACAGAGCCAGCTTGTTTAATTTTACCTTTGTACATTGATAAGACATCTCCATTGCCAAGAATGAAAGTATTTTCTTTTGGTATACCACAATCTATTGCAATATCAGCATGTCGTTTAAGCATTCTATATTCTCCGTGAAATGGCATTACATATTTTGGCTTAATTAGACGAATCATTAATTTTAACTCATCTTCATTAGCGTGACCAGAAGTATGAACATCACTTAATGATGTATTCGTGTAAACTTTAACACCCTTCATATAAAGTTTATTAATTGTTCTAGAAATACTAACAGCATTTCCTGGAATTGCAGAAGAAGAGAATACTACAACATCATCAGGATGCAAAGTAATTTGTTTGTGTGTTCCATCTGCAATTCTAGATAGTGCTGCTAAAGGTTCTCCTTGACTTCCTGTACAAAGTAAACATACCTTATTAGGTGGTAAATGATTTGCTTCATCAGCGGAAATAAAAATATCTTTATTTTTAATATAACCACCTTGAATTGAAATCTCTAAGTTATTTTCCATACTACGTCCAAAAGTAGTAATTTTTCTTCCTGTTTTCTTACAATTATCAACAATATGTTTTAAACGATAAATATTAGAAGCAAATGTTGCAATAATAACACGACTATTTTCTCTTTTTAAAATCTCGTATAAAGCATCATCTACAACAGATTCACTTTTACTAAAGCCTTCACTTAAAGCATTTGTGCTATCACTTAAAAGTAATGTAACACCTTTACTTCCTGTAGCAGCCATCTTATGAATATTTGCCATAGGACCAATTGGAGTTAAATCAAATTTAAAGTCTCCTGTTGTTACAACTGTTCCATTAGGAGTTTTGATAATAATTCCATGTGAATCAGGAATAGAGTGAGTAGTTCTAAAAAAACTAACTTCAATATTTTTAAATTTTACAACCGTTTTTTCATCATATACTACTAAATTTTTATATTGGATATTTCTTTCATCTAGTTTTTTTCTAATTAATCCAACTGCTTGATTTGGTGCATAAATAATTGGTATATTTACACTTTGCAATAAAAATGGAATACTTCCAATGTGATCTTCATGTCCGTGTGTGATAAATAAAGCTTTAATTTTGCTTTCATTTTTCTTTAAAAAAGTAAAGTCAGGAATGACATAATCAATTCCCATTAAATCATCGCCAGGAAAAGTAATTCCAGCATCAGTAATGACAATTTCATTACCATGCATTACACAATACATATTTTTCCCAACTTCTCCAAGGCCTCCAAGAGCAAAAATCTTGGTATCTACGCCTTCAAAAAATTTCATTGTAATCTCCTTTCTTTTTAGAAGCTAAATAATCAACTCTAACATTATACCTTTTTTTTGATTATTTGTCTAGTAGCGATGGATGTTAGATATTGCCGTTTTTTAATATAAATATAGACCGTATACTAGAATTTTTTAAATATTTAGTGTAAAATGAATAATAGTAGGTGATGAAATGGGAATTTTTGACAAATTTAAAAATCTCTTAAAAAAAGATGAAAAAGAAGTAGAAAAATATGAGCAAGGATTAGAAAAAACAAGAAAAGAGTTTACTAGCAAATTAAATCTTTTAACATTAAAACATAACCGAATCAATGAAGAATATTATGAAGAATTAGAAGATATTTTAATTAGTGCGGATATTGGTGTGAATACCGTAATGAAATTTATGGAAAAAATTCGCAGTAGAGTAAAAAAAGAAAATATTCAAAGTCCTTTAGATTTAAAAGAAATCATCGTAGATGAAATGTTCATTATTTATGTTCAAAATGATATTATAGTAAATAAAATTAATGAAAATCCAACTGGACCAACTGTTATATTATTTGTTGGTGTAAATGGAGTTGGAAAAACTACTTCTATTGGAAAAATTGCATATCAATTAAAACAAAAAGGAAAAAAAGTTTTATTAGTCGCTGGAGATACTTTTAGAGCTGGTGCGATTGAACAATTGAAAGAATGGGGAGACAGGATTGGTGTAGAAACTATTTCCAAAGAAGGAGCAGATCCAGCTAGTGTTATATTTGATGGTGTCACAAAAGCAAAAAATGAATCTTATGATATTGTTTTAATCGATACTGCTGGTAGACTTCAAAATAAAATAAATTTAATGAATGAACTAGATAAAATAAATCGAGTCATTGGAAAAATCATAGAGGGAGCTCCTCAAGAAACATTACTTACAATTGATGCTACAACAGGTCAAAATGGAATTAGCCAAGCAAAAAGTTTCCAAGAAATTACCAATATTACTGGAATTATTTTGACAAAATTAGATGGAACCGCAAAAGGTGGAATTGTTCTAGCCATTAAAGATACCACAAACATCCCTGTAAAGTTTGTTGGATTTGGTGAAAAAAAAGAGGATTTAAGAGTTTTTGATATTGAAAAATATATTTATGGATTATTTAAGGAGATGGATGAATGAAAAATCAAAGAATTGATAATGTAGGAATGTTTATTCAATGTGTATTATTAGGAGCAGCTACAATTTCTTTAATTATAACTTTATTTATTCAACCTTTATATGTTTTAACAGATGGGTTAATTTCTTTACTTTTACTTACTTTATGTTATAACAATTATAAAACATATAAAAGAAAATATTTCACAGCGGCTTATTTTTTAATTGGTCTTGCTTGGCTTGTTATGACAATAAAAGAGGTCCTTAGTGGAATCTAGATTCTATTTAATTAACCTTTATGATATTTATGGTGAGCTTCTAACAGAAAAACAACAAGAATATTTTGAAGATTATTATTTTAATAATTTAACATTAGCCGAAATGAGTGAAAATTGTGATGTTTCTAGAAATGCTATTCATAAACAATTAAAAGAAACAGAAGAAAAGTTGAATCGATATGAGACAATTTTAAAATTATATTACTATAAGTCTTGACAACGGCGGAAACGAGTAGTAAGATAAGGCCACGGAAGAACTGCCTAATTCAATTTATGATAGTCTATCACTGAAAGAGCTGTCTGTCAAGAGAAAGACAGGTTTCCTTCCGCAGGCACTTTGAAAACCGGATACCCACCATCAGAGACGATACTCACCGGGGAAGTACCGCCAGGACGCCGCCT
>RKAN01000074.1 GCA_014845975.1 bacterium
AAACATAAATAAAAATATAAATTCCTAAGTCATTTTTCGATTTTACAAATAAAAATATACAAAAAATACTAATCAACTTTACTAAAGTATTTCTGAATACAGTTTTTTTAAATTCTTCTAATCCTTGAAAAAACCAACTAATATCTATAATATTGGCAAAAATTTCTAATATAAAAATTTTGTAATATATCTGATATTGTCCTTTTATACAGAAGCAAAAATAAAATAATAGCAGTGATATACTGGAAGTAATAAAACGCAAAATTAATATTTCAAAAAAAGCATTACTCCTTTTATCAATATTATTTTGTAAATATGCTATTTCCCGTTGCCCATACATAGCTATTCCCAATGTACCTAGTAAAATAAAATATGTAGTGATGGACAATGTATAACTATAAATTCCTATATTTTCAGCTCCTAGAACTCTAGATAAATATGGTGTAGTAATTAAGGGAATAGCAATAACTAAAATTTGATAAGTTAAATTATATACATAGTTCGCAGCAAGACTTTTTTTGCTCATAATTTTCCTTTAACACAATCTAAGCAGTGATTAAATCCATGAATTTCGTTATTAATAAATTCTATAAAATTATCAGTTTTATATTCAAAATTTTTTATAAAAATATTCCATTTTTTTACCAAACCAACAAAATTACAAAATAAATAATCATCATTGTATAAAACACAACTTAATGCATATTGATGTATCATATAATCATTATAAAAATTCATAATTAAACATCATCCTCTCTATAAAATACTTTCAATATTATTAAAAAATAATAATATAATTAATATAGAAATTTGCTATGCTTCTTTAAATATTTTCTGAGTCTTTTTACCTTAATTGATTACATCTTTAAACCTAGATGTAGTAACAAATCTTATATCAAAAAAATGTTTTCTATTTGACAAATAATCTAATAACATTTTCGAAATCAATTTATTTGTATCTTCTGAATTACATAAAACATTAGATAATTCTAAATCAGAATTTACATAATTATTAGGTAAAGAATTATAACCATCTAATCCTGCAATTCCAATAGAATTAACATTTAAAGAATCAAGTAAATGCAATACTAATATTGTTGAATTATCTATGTGTTCATTACCCGGAACAACTAAATTTATGAAGGAAATAATATTTTCACTGTCATCAAACTTTTCTTGTTTAATATTTGACGTTATTATTTTATTCATTTTTTGAAAATCTAAATTATCCTTAATAGTTGCATATCTTCTCGCATTACTTATAAATATATAATCACACTTAATTTTATCTGGAATAAAACCTACACTAATTACAATTGGACTAACTTTTTTAATATACTCTTCAATTTTGTCTTCTTCACTTAATATTGTAGATCCAGGTGCTAAAACCAAAATATCTTTTTTCTCTAAAACTGACATTAAATAATTCATTCCTTTATCATCAGAAACGTTTGTACACAAATATTCTAAATATGTTTTTTCTAATAAATCATAATCATATCTCTTTCTAGGGATTTCACCTATTTTATTAAGGATATATCGAATACTTTTCGATCTAATACTACTTTTTTGAGTTAAATAGGCAATATTATTAACATGAGCACCATAACACCCTGCAATAAAATATGATGTGGAATAACCCCACGTACATCTAGTTCGCAAATTATCCATATAGTCATCAATTACATCTAATAAAGTATCCATATCATAATCATAATGCCAATGAGTATTTAAATATTGTGCAATTAATTCTGTCGGAGTATTTCCTGCTCCTCTTCCCATTCCTGAAATAGTTCCATCAATTACAACTTCTCTTTTTCCAGCTGATAATCTTGTAAATTCTTGTGATAAGGCACTAGACATTTGCATATTATTATGTGAATGAAAACCTATTTTACAAGATTTTATTAAATTTTTATCAACAATTTCAAATACTCTTCTCAAATCCTCCAAATACATAGATCCAAACGTATCAACTATTGAAAAACTATATGGTTCCACTTCGTTAATCAATTTTATGAATTCAACTAATTCATCATCAGTATATCCTAAAACATCTACAGGTTGAACAAATAATTTATATCCCTTTTGTTTTATTATTTTACAAGCATTTATAGCGTCGTATCTTTCATTTTTAAAGAAACACTCTCTAACAGCATCAACTGACTCAATATCACAATCATCTAAATTTTCCATTGAAAATCTACTAAAATCAGCTAATACGGTAAATATAGTTCCATTTTTATCTTTTGGAATAAATCTTTTTGCATCAGAAGAATTTCTAAATACTGTCTTTCCATCCCCAAATCCATCATCTTGAAAAAATCCTATTTCAACACAATCAATTTTTGATTTTGTAAGTCCTTCAATAATTCCTTTAATAACATTATTGCCGAATTTTTTATCAACTAAATAAGCTCCATCTCGCAAAGTACAATCTAATAGTTTCACATGTTTCATCAAAACTCACCATCCATTTTATTAATAATAAGACGCATATATAATGCATTAGCAATTTCAAAGTCCTCAGGATAATCAATATCAACACATTCAACACCACTAACTTCTGTTATATGCGGATTATTGCCAATTCTTCGATGTAAATTTAAAAAAACATCTTTTCGAAAAACATAGGCAGCTGAAACTTCATTATAAATTGGATTTAAATCTTGCGTTCTAGGTATATTTTGTGGATCGAAATTTAATGGTAAATTATCATCTTTCCACAATAATCTTTGAATTTTTTCAGCAGTAAATGATGAATCATAATTTTCATACTTCACAGCCGAAAAGCATTCGTTAATATGTTCTAACGTAACAAATGGTGATGTACAATGACAAACAGCATAAATATCAGCATCCACCTCTTTCATAAATTCTGATATAATATCTTGAGGTGTTGCACTCTGCGTATCAAGAAATTCTGGTCTTTTTAAAAATTTAACTCCTGGTACTAAATAATCCTTTATTTTATCATCACTACAAAAAACATACAATTCATCAATTTCTTTTGATTTTATTAATGTTTTCAAAAATACTGTAATCAATGCTGTTCCATCATCAAATTTTTTTATATTTTTTCCAGGTGTTCTTTGATTATTTAATTTTACTGGAACAAATGCTACTGTTTTCATTTTATCTACTCCTCTCAATTATTTCATCTAACATGTTATAAAATTCCTGTTCATCTCGTGGCATATAAATTCCACCTTCCATCTTCTTAGATTCCAATTTATTCCAAAAGCTACAAAATTTACTATCAAATTGTTTTAAATTAGTATCCATAAATTTATAAATTAAAAATGCATTCATCTTTTTTCCAAATAACATTCGACAACTTGAAATACTACCACTGCCAATTGAAATTAAAACTTTATCAGAAAAATCTAGAAAATATGCAATAGCTTCCCAAGGTACTCCATCATTTCCTAATGTCATAACACCTTTTTTTTCAAATCTATTCTCTTTTCTCAAAGGATGTAATTTTATAATTACATTCTCTCTTCCAACCTTATTAATAATATTGTCAAAGATAGGTTCGTCATTATACTCTGGATGGTTCTCCTCGAAAATAATGTATTTTTTATTATACTTTAATGAAACTTCAGAAGCAGCAAATATATTATCAATATTCCTCTTAAAAGAATCTGTCAATCCTACTTTTCTATCCATTTTATAAACTTGACATTTTGGATTATACAATAAAAGATCTGGCTCAAAAAGTAATAATCCATCGATACTATCCCTGGTTATATTTGAAATACCAAACAATTTATTTCTAATTTCTATAATC
>RKAN01000027.1 GCA_014845975.1 bacterium
ATACATCATAACTATGTTTTTCGTACCATCTAAGCCATATTTTTGTTCATAATAATTTGTCAATTGACTTATTAATTTAAATAATAGTTCTGAATTTTTTTCGTAATCAACTTCTGCTTTTTTTCGTAACTCGTCCACAATTGATTTTTTAGGATTTAATATATCAAAAGTAATATAACCTTTATCTATTTTTTCTTCATCTGAAGAATCTAATAAATTTCTTAATATTAATTCATTTTCTATAGGATGCTGATTAAATTTTGTTAAGTCCAAATCAAATTCTTCAAAGTAGTATTCACCTTCTTCTCTTTCTACCTTAATCTTTGGTATTAAAATAAATTTGTTAAGAATTTGATCGTGTGTCTTAATAATGTTTTCTTTTATCCAATTTTCAATTGGATTTTTATTTTCATCATAAATTTTACCATAATCCTTATCTTTTTTTATTTCATATTCTATAGCATCTTTTATTTTAATTTTTCCTTCATCCGTAAAATTATTATTAGAACTTAAAGTGTAATTTTCAACATTCTTTACTAATAAATCATTTATTCTATTTGCAAAACCATATTTTTCGCTTTCCTCACATACAACAAGTTTATCACACAATTCATCATCTGAGGGGTATTCCAAAGGTAAGCGCGTAAAAATTATTTTTTCCTTTTCTAGTTCTTCAGCTTTTATAATATTACCTTTGTTAAAAATTGAATCACCTTTTTGGGCTTCTTCTATAATTTCCTTAAATTTATCATGTGCTGTAAGCATAACAGAGTCAATATCCTTATCACCAGTTCTTTCCCCATAAGGTAATCGTAGTCCTCTTCCTACCATTTGTTCCCTTAATATTTTTGAACTTGCTGTCCTTAAAGGCACAATTGTATAAAGATTATTTACATCCCATCCTTCTTTTAACATATTAACATGAATTACTATTTCAATTGGATTATCAACTTTTTCAACATTTAAAAGCAGCTTTGTATTAACTTCAGTTTCAACGCCTGACATTTTTGAATTTATTGTTATTGTTTTAAATTTATAATATCCATTCTGAAAGTCATCAGATTTTATATATTTTTCTATTTTTGAAGCATGTTCAGTGTCTTTACATACAACTAACATAAATGGTTTTATTAAATCCTTTTTCATACTTCTAGAATAATAAAATAATTTTTCCTTAATGCGTTTATGACATAAAATTCCATCATTTAACATCAATTTATCTATCTCATCATCACCAAAATTATAAAAATTAATATCCGTTCTAGTAACTGCAAAAGGAACTCTTGTATATCCGTCTTTTATTGCTTCAGATAATGGATATTCGTACACAACATTTTTAAATGGAATTTGCTTACCTTTTACATTTACTAAAGGTGTGGCAGTCAATTCTAAGCCTAAAATTGGTTTCAGATTGTTTATAGTTTCCATTCCTCTATCTGCTCTATAATGATGTGATTCATCCATAATAATGACTAAATCTTTCATTTCCGCTAATTCATCATAAAAAGACATTCCTCTTACTTCACTGAAAGCTTTCATTTTTGTATTTTCTTTATCAAATTTACTTATATTATAAACATAAATTGTTACTTCAGAATCAAATAAATTTATCATTCTATTAAAATCATCATCAGCGACTACTCTCGGAGGATTATTAAAACATCCAATTCCTTTAAACACATATTTAGAATTATCTGGATTTCCTAGGTCTCTTTTTAATTTTTCATATATAGTTGTAGATGGAGCAATTACTAAAAAATTTTTAATACTATAGTTTGTATAAAGATATGTTATGAATGCTCCCATAAGTCTAGTTTTACCAACACCTGTTGCTAATGCAAATGTTAATGAAGTAAATGCTCTTTCAAATTCAGTAAATATTGGATATTTTGAATTAATTACCTTTAAATTATTAATATTATCTTGGTTATATTCATTCATTAAATTCGTACTTTTTAATATATCATCCAATATTTGCAATGACTTTTCTTGTGGGTTTCTTAACGACATTATACCAGATATATAATCAATAGAATACTTCATACTATTTACATCATTCATAAAATTCATCCTCCATATCATTGGAAATATCATTTACAACGTTTAGATTATAATTATTTACATTAAAAACACATTTATTTAATAACATATCTGGTATTTTTTTAATCATTATATTTTTATATTTATTTAATAGTTCCTCATCATAAGCTGTACACGCAATAACAAGATACTCTTCAGGAAGCATAGAATCTTTTATTTTTTCTAGTGCTATTGAGTTTAAAAATTTGGTTGTTACATATAAATAACTATTTTCATTTCCTATTGATTGTTTCCAAAAAATTTCTTTATCAGGATTGTATTCAAAACCTTCATGGAGTGCAACTGATTTTGCTAGCATTTCTGGATTGTAGTCTTTATTAATAACCATTTCCCCAAAAGAATCTTCATTTATTAAAGTTGGTGCAAGTTCGTAAAATTTGTAACCTCCACCGCCTTCCCAGTTTGCTAACTTTGTGACACCTAATCTATCATTATTATCTATTATCGAATTTATTCTTGGAATACAATGAGTATAACAATGTTCTCCCATTTCTATACCAATCCATCTTCTGTTCATCTTATGTGCAACTGCTGCTGTTGTGCCACTTCCTAAAAATGAATCTAAAACATAATCTCCAGGTTTAGTAGCTATATCTAATATTTGATAAATAAGTGCTTCAGGTTTTTTACTTCTTTTAAATTCAACATTTCCTTCATTCGCTAAATTTGCTTTAGGTATATCTTCATTTTTCCAAAAATCAGACATTTTATTTGTTTTAACTATTCTGCCATTAATTAATTCTGAAGATGATTTAAGCCAAGCAAACAATTCTTTATTATTATAAAATAAAGTTGTATTCATTCCTTTTAATTTTCCCCTTGATGGAATATATTCTACAGAGTACATCCCTTTATCTTCAAACGAAGAAATTATTTTATTTTGAAAAGTATTTTCTTTTTGCGGATTTGTAGTTCTGAAAACTTTTTCGTAATTTAGAATATATTCATTAATTATCTCATTTTTTCGCTTATCAAAATTTTTTATGGAAATACTTTTAATGATATAATTATAATGTTTAAAAACTATAACATCATTACCACTCGAATCTTTAAAACGATAATATTCTTTTTTTTCTCCAGGGTCAACTAAAATATTAGAATATCTTTTCATAACTTCTTTATCTAAATCCTTATATGTTTTTGCCTCTTTTATCTCTAAAGAACTTTTATTCTTTGAATATACTAAAATACTTTCTCGTGTATTTACTAAAAAATTCCCACCCTGACCAATACCAGCAGTTCCAGAACGTTCATATGCTATATCTCCTAAAAAATTACTTCTTCCAAATATCTCGTCCATCAAAACTTTTAAATAATGACATTCAATATCATCAATAGAGACCCATATTGTTCCATTATCAGCTAATAATTTATGCAATAGTAATAATCTACTGCGCATCAGATTTAACCATATACTATGTTCAAGATTATCATCATAATGTTCAAAAGCATTTCCAGTATTATATGGCGGATCGATATATATACACTTGATTTTTCCATTAAAATTCTTTTCCAAAGCTTTTAATGCTAAAAGATTATCACCATGAATCAACATATTTCCATTATTTTTATCACCATAACTTTTTTCATTATCTTCTATAAGAATTCTAGGTTCTATTTCATGCATTTTATATTTATCAACCCATGTCAATTCTAATTTATT
>RKAN01000045.1 GCA_014845975.1 bacterium
TAAATTCTTCTTCTGTTCTTGCTGTTAATACCATACACCATCTTGCTAATTTATTTCTATAATCAGTATAACAGATTTTTCTTCCTAATTCCATATCTAGGTTATCGATTTCTATTAAGTCACTTAGTATTTCTCCTTCTTCATTTCGAAAGAAATACTTTTCTTTTAATTTTTTATTCGTATGTTCTACATTTAAATTTATTTGGATAGTTCTTGTTATTTTTGTATAACTATTATCTTTATATTTTAAACTTCTTGAATGAACATTTGTCGCAAATACTATATTTCTATTTTTAATTCCTTCTGAATATTTATTATTTAGTTCTATATTTATTGTTTCACTCTCTAATTCTAATAATAAATCAATTTGTTTATTTCTTGCTTTTTTACTTTCTAATTCTAAATTCCTTGGTAATATTTTTAATTTTCCTTTTATGAGACTAATATCTACATCAAAATAACAAGCTAGAAAATTTTCTAATATATCTATATTTTCTATTTTCGTAAATATTGCTTCAAATACAAAATCAAAATTTAAGGGAATGATTTCTCCTTTTTTTAATTCGGATGTTCTAATATTATACATTTTACTTCTCTCCTTTCTGTTACACTTTTATAACATTTTAGAATTACCTTGTAAAATGTACTTTTTTTCAAATTAATATATCTCTATTTAACAATTTTTTTACTTTTATAAGTCAAAATAAAAAATTGGATAAACCAATCTTTCTATTTTATATAATTTACATTTTTTTAAAAATGATCTATCAAAAAAGATAGAATTATAAATTTCTATCTTCTTCAACTTATAACATGCAAGATACTTTATTTTTTTAATATCCATTCCTCATATCCACCAATTATATTAACCATTTTATAACCTTGTACTGCTAACATTTTACAGGTTTTTAAACTTGTAATTCCACGAGTACAATATAAGAAGTATTTTTGATCTTTTTTTAGATATTTAGAAGGTTCAATAATTAATTTTTCAAAAGGAATATTGATCGCACCTGGAATGTGATTATTATTATAACTTTGCTCACTTCTAATATCAATGATGTTAAGACCTCTATAAGTTAACAACTCACTTACAGTAATACTTGATATCATTCTATCACCTATATTATTATATGCAAACATTTTTTTAAATGTTCAAAATAAAAACGAAGAATTAATCTTCGTCATTAAAGAAATCATCAAAGAATTGATCATCTGTAATTGTTTCTTGTTTTTGAATTTCTGGTTGTTTTTGATTTTCTGGTTGTTTCTTTGTTTCTTCTTTTTTAGTTTGTTGTTCCTTCGAAAAATTTTTCTCAGAAATTTGTTTTTTTGCAGCTTTTTCTTTTTCTGCCTTTTCCTCTGCTTCTAACTCAGCTATTTTCGCATCAATTCTCTTTACTAAATCATCCACATCTAAATTATTTTCCTTTTTAGAATTTCCAAAAATATTTGGCATTCCTGGTAAATCCATTCCTGGCATTCCAGTCATAGAAGGGAATGGCGTTTTAGATTCTCCAAACATTTCATTGATTTTTTTATCTCTTTTTTCTTTTACATAATTTTTTAAATCAAAAACTGCAACTGGTTGTTTTTCTCGCTGTGGATATTTTGCTAAAGGATATTTTTTTCCCCAGTCTATTTTATAATCAAATTTTAGTTTTGTTTTATAAGGCTCTTTTCTAGAACGCAATATAATAGCTTCTTCTTCTTTCATTTTTTGAAGATCAGATACTGTAACAAGCGGTCTTGAAGCTGTTTTATCATCTTTTTTAGATTTGACTTCTCCACACATTTTACTAATTTCTTCTAGTGCCGCTAACTCTGTACTAAGTAAGTAAATTGTATTTCCACAGTTTCCTCGAATCGTTTCTGCTTTTTCTTTTCCATATACATCATTTAATTGAGAAAAGTTTTGGATAATAAATGATAGTTTTATATTTCTAGATCTCGCTGCAGATACCATTGCATCTACATCAGAAAGAGGTGGCATATTCGCAAACTCATCCATCAAGAAATTTGTTCTATATTTTAGTTTTCCACCAGTTTCTTGAGCCACTCTAACCAAAGTTTCATAACATTGTTTTAAGAAAATTGTGACAAGGGAATGATACGTTTTCTTTTCATCTTGAATAACAATAAATACAGCTGTTTTTTTTCTACCAATATCTTCCATATCAAAATCACTATGAGAAAGCATTTCAGATAGATTCTTTCTAGAGGAAAATAATTGAATTTTTTGATTAAAAACTGACAATATACTTCCCTTTGTATCAGTTGGTGCATTTAAAGTAGAATTTGCTTTAATGTATTCTGTAGAATCTTGTGCCTTATCACTAAAATATTCTTTAATATAAGTGGTTCCGGCTAATTTATTTTCACCAACAGATGCCATATAGTTAATACTATTGATGTTTACTTCTTCCTCTTTTGCATCTTTGAATAGTGCATAAGCAAGACCTGTAAAATAATCTGCAGAAGAATTTTCCCAGAATGGATCTTGTCCTTTACTAGATTCATCATAAAGAATGTTTTTAGCTAAATCCTCTAATAGTTCTATTGCTTTATCTTCTTTTCCTTCTTTAAATAATTTATAAGGAATTGAAAAGGGATTCCAACAATTACCATTTTGCGGATCACGGAAATTAAGAACAATAACATTATAGCCTCTTTCTTTTAATTCATTTGCAGTTTGTTCATATAATTCTCCTTTTGGATCGGTTACAATCATAGATTCTCCAGCTTTTGCCATAACACGAATAAATGGAAATGAAAGAGCTTGAGACTTTCCAGATCCCGTAGAACCTATAATCATATTATGGTATCCACTATTATCAATCCAAATTTCAGTGCCATTATTAATTAAAGGGATTCCACCTTTTTCTATTTGTTCATCTGATGGTAATATTTTAATTAAATCTTTTTTAAATTCTTTATCTGTTGCCCATCTATTATATCCTTTATCTTTTTTTGTCCCAGTTTCTATTCCAAATCCTTTTTCTCTTTCAAAAAAATAGGAAGAAACGGAAGTAAAGACAGCAATCATAGCAGCTAGATAAAAAACCATTGTTGGAGCTATATAATCTCTTGTAAAAGCTGGAAATGGATTAAACCCAGCAAATGTTTCATCTGCCATAAAAGAAGAAAAATTTAGTACGGCAATTGCAATTAAATATAATAAAGCGACAGAAAAAGCAAAAAATATAACCCAATCTCTTGTTTCTGCTTTAAATCTTAACTTCATAAAACCCCTCCTATTGGTACAAATTCCAAATATTATTTGTCAATTCATAAATTGTATTTTCAGTCCCAATATCACTAAAATATTCGCAACTTAAAATAAGTTTTTCATTACCATGATTGAATTTTATCAGCGAATTAATTCTTGGTATGCATAAATTATAAGTATTATTGATACTATCTACATCTTCTACTAAATAATGAAGTTTATTATTCTCATAATAATATGCAAAAGAAAATACTTTATCATATTTTGTCTCATCAAATAAATTAGAAATAATATAAAATATTTTATCATTTATTTTAACTTTTTGAGAAACATTTAAATTTTCATACCCTATTATACCATGTTCTTTTAAAATTGCATCTACTTCTTTCATTTCTTCTTGATTTAATTCTTCTTTGGTACTATTTTTAATTTCTAAATCCAGATTTGGTGAATAAGCAATTATTAAATTATCTTCTATATCTATTTTTTTATTTTCTTTATAAAATTCTGCTTTTCCATCAGTTAC
>RKAN01000043.1 GCA_014845975.1 bacterium
TAATATTAATAGTGATGTTTCACCTGAGGAAGTATTTGATCAAATTGAAGGAGTTTTAGATCATTTATGATTAGTATAAAATCAGAAAGAGAAATAGAACTTTTAAAAGTTGCAGGTGAAATTGTTGGGAAAACCCACCATTATATGGAACAATTTTTAAAACCAGGAATTACTACAAAGGAATTAGACAGATTGGCTGAAGAATATATTTTAAGTCAAGATGCAACACCATCTTTTAAAGGATTATATGGTTTTCCAGGAACTATATGTATTTCTATTAATGAAGAAGTTGTTCATGGAATACCAGGATCTAGAAAATTAAAAGAAGGAGATATTATTACTCTTGATATTGGAGCTTGTTATAAGGGATATCATGGCGATTCTGCTTGGACATATCCTGTTGGAAAAATAAGTTCTAAAAAACAAGCATTATTGAAAGAAACAGAAGAAGCATTATTTGCTGGACTTTCTGCGATAAAAAATGGTGCTCATGTTGGTGATATTGGATACGCAGTTGAAACGTGTGCTAAAAAATATAAATTGGGAGTTGTAAAAGAATTAGTAGGACATGGCGTTGGAAGTAAGGTTCATGAAGAACCAGATGTTCCAAATTATGGAAAAAAAGGTACTGGACCACTATTAAAAACAGGAATGGTAATTGCAGTAGAACCTATGCTAAATATGGGAACTGCCGATGTATTTATGTTAGACGATGATTGGACAATAGTGACCGGTGATGATTTGCCTTCTGCTCATTTTGAGCATACTGTACTGGTAACAGATACAGGTTATACAATTTTAACGAAGAGGTGATTATATGCCAAAAAAACCAATAAAAAAACAAACCGTTACAGAAGAAAAAGTTAAAACTAAAAATGCAATAGAAGTAGAGGGAAAAGTATTAGAAGTTTTGCCAGGTTATCAATTTAAGGTTGAACTTCCTAATAAATGTGTAGTTACAGCTCATGTTTCTGGTAAGATGCGTCAGAACAATATTCGTATTTTACAAGGGGATACAGTTGTGATGGAACTATCCGAGTATGATTTAACAAAAGGTCGTATTACTTGGAGAAAAGTATAGAACTATAAACTCCACATTTCTGTTAAAATCCGATTGGAGCGCATTTTAACAGGTATTATAGTATCTTAAATAATATGTGGATAAACCTATAGAAAATAGGAGGGATTATAATGAAAGTAAGATCTTCGGTTAAACCGATATGTCCAAAGTGTAAGGTAGTAAAGCGTAATGGAAAAGTTAGGGTTATTTGTGAAAATCCTAAACATAAACAAGTACAAGGTTAATATAGGAGGTGTTTTATGGCACGTATTAAAGGTGTAGATATACCAGATAATAAAAGAATTGAAATATCTTTAACATATATCTATGGTATTGGAAGAAGTTTATCAAATCAAATTTTAAATGATGCTAAAGTAGATATTAATAAAAGAGCTGGAAAATTATCCAACGATGAATTAAATAGTATTCGTGAACAATTAGATAAATATTCTATCGAAGGTGATTTAAGAAGAGAAGTAAATATGAATATTAAGACAAAAATGGAAATTAATTCATATCAAGGAACTCGTCATAAAAAAGGATTACCTGTTAGAGGTCAAAGAACTAATAGAAATGCTAGAACTCGTAAGGGTAAAGGTAAGACAGTAGCTAATAAGAAAAAATAAGGTTAAATAAAGGAGGTTATTAGTATGGCTTATAAAGCAAGAAAACGTAAAGTTAAAAAGAATGTACCAGAAGGTAAAGCTTATATCCATTCAACTTTCAATAACACTATTGTTACTATTAGTGATACTGAAGGAAATGCGATTAGTTGGGCCTCAGCTGGAACATTAGGATTTAAAGGAAGTAAAAAATCAACTCCATTCGCAGCAGGTATGTCAGCAGAAGCAGCTGGAAAAGCAGCTTTTGATATGGGAATGAGAAAAGTAGAAGTATTTGTTAATGGATTAGGATCAGGACGTGAGACTGCTATTCGTTCATTACAAACTGCTGGTCTTGAAATTTCATCAATTACAGATGTAACACCTGTACCACACAATGGATGTCGTCCACCAAAACGACCACGTGGATAAAAGAAAAGGAGTGTGTTAAAGTGTTAAACTTTGAAAAACCAATATATAAAATAACAGATTATGTAGAAAGTAATAATTATGGTAAATTTGAACTAGAACCTTTAGAAAGAGGTTTTGGAATCACTTTAGGTAATGCTCTAAGAAGAGTTATGTTATCAAGTATGCCAGGTAGTGCAATTGTAGCTGTCAGAATTGATGGTGTTATGCATGAATTTCAGACTATGGATGGTATTGTTGAAGACGTAACATCTATCGTTTTAAATTTAAAAAATGTTGTAATTAAGAACAATAGTTCAGAACAAGTAACTGCACATCTTTCTGTTTCAGAAGAAAGAGTTGTAACTGCTGCTGATATCGTTTCAGATAGTGATATTGAGATTATGAATCCAGATCAAGTAATCGCAACAATTTCAGCTGGTGGAAAACTAGATATGGAATTTATTATTTCCAATGGTAGAGGATATGTTCCATCTTCTGATAACAAGAAATTTATTGAAAATGCAAAATTAGGATTTATTCCTATTGATGCATTATATTCTCCAATTGAAAAAATTAGTTATGAAGTAGATAATGCTCGTGTTGGACAAGATGATAATTATGATAAACTAATTATGGAAGTTTATACAAATGGTTCTCTTCGCCCTGAAGAAGCAATGGCTCTAGGAGCAAAAATTTTAATTGAACATTTTAACATTATTACTGATTTAAGTGAAATCGCTGATACTACAGGTGTTATGAATGCAAAACAAGAAGATTCTAAGTTGAAAAAACTAGAAACTTCAATAGATGATTTAGATTTTTCAGTAAGAGCTTATAATTGTCTAAAAAGAGCTGGAATTAACACTTTAGGTGATTTAACAGAAAAAACAGAATTAGAAATGATGAAAATTAGGAATTTAGGTAAAAAATCTTTAAAAGAAGTTATCGACAAAATAAAAGATATGGGTCTTAAATTCCGTGATGAAGATTAAGGAGGTTAATTTATGGCTTATAGAAAATTAGGACGCGATAACAAACATAGAAGAAGTATGTTAGCAAATCTTACTAGACAACTTATCATGAATGAACGCATTGAAACAACAGAACCAAGAGCAAAAGAAGCACGCAAATTTGTTGATAAAATGATTACTTATGGTAAAGATGGTTCATTAGTTGCTAGAAGAAAAGCATTAGCTTTTATGCAAAATGATAAAGAAGCTACTAAAAAAGTATTCGACGATTTAGCTGTTCGTTATGCAAACAGAAATGGTGGATATACAAGAATACTAAAATTAGACGAACGTAGAGGAGACGATGCTCTTATGGTTGTCTTAGAATTAGTGGAAGGAGATGCTAAATAAGCATCTTTTTTTTCATATATTATCAAAAATTTAACTAGGTAAAATCTTATATTTTCTTTACTTTTTAAGCTAATTTTAATATAATTAGAGTGGTGATAGTATGAAGGCATTAATAACAGGAGCATCCTCTGGAATCGGAAAAGAAATGGCAAAAATATTAAGTGATATGGGATATGATTTAATACTTGTAGCTAGAAGAAAAAAGAAATTGGAAGAGTTAAAAAAAGAATTAACTACAAAAGTAACAATAATAAATTTAGATATTTCTTCCACTTATAATTGTATGAAATTATACGATAAAGTTAAAAAAGAAG
>RKAN01000104.1 GCA_014845975.1 bacterium
AAAAACAAGAACAATTTTTAAATAGAAAAATTATTTCAACGGAAATGATAGAATTTGCGAAAATACAGGGCTTTTCTAATATCAATATCGATTTAATATACGCTTTACCAAATGAAACAATTGAAGAATTAAAAGACGATTTAGAACAATTGATTAAATTAGATGTTCCACATATTTCTACTTATTCCTTAATGATTGAACCTCACACTATTTTAAGCGAAAAACAAACAAATCCTATTGATGAAGATCTTGATGCAACTATGTATCAAATTATATGCGATACATTAAAAAAACATGGATTTAAGCATTATGAAGTAAGTAATTTTAGTAAAGAAGGATATGAATCAAAACACAATTTAAACTATTGGAATAATTTAGAATATTACGGATTTGGCCTTGGTGCAAGTGGATATGTTGGAAATACACGTTATACAAATACAAGGAGCATTACCAAATATTTGAATCATGAATTTCGATTAGAAGAAGAAAAACTAAGTGAAAAAGATAAAATGTCTTATGAAATGATTTTAGGCCTTAGAAAATTAGAAGGTGTTTCAGAAAATACATTTTATTCAAAATATCAGAAACGAATTGACGAAGTTTTTGATATAATAGAATTAATAGAAAGAAAAAAATTAATTAAAGAAGATCATTATCTAAAAATTGATGAAAAATACATTTATTTATCCAATGATATTTTAATTAATTTCGTAGGTGGTTATAATGAATAAAAGTTTAGTGTTCGAAAAAGAATTTAATTATATCAAAAATCCAAAATATGTAGAAAATGTTAAAATCTTAATCGATTTGTTACCAGATTATTTTTTTAAGGTTGCCGCTTCTTCAACAGGAAAATATCATCCAAGTTTTTCTTTAGGAGAAGGTGGATTAGTAAGACATACGAAAGCAGCTGTTAGAATAGCAAATGAATTATTAGAAAATAATAGTTTATTTAATGGTTTTACAAGAAATGAGAAAGATTTATTAATTTGTTCACTTTTAATTCACGATGGCTTGAAACACGGGAAAGAAAACTCAGAGTATACTGTTTTTGATCATCCTCTTCAAATTAGTAGATTTGTTCGTGAAAATAAAGATAAATTAACTTTTAATGAAGAAGAAATCAATTTTATTTGCAGTGCTGTAGAAACTCATATGGGAGAATGGACAAGAGATTATAAAGGAAACGAAATTTTGCAAAAACCAACAACAAAGTATCAAAAATTTGTTCATATGTGTGATTTCTTATCTAGTAGAAAATTTTTAGACATCAAATTTGAAGAAAACGAGATTGTAGGGTAATGCAAAGATATTTCGCAAAAGAAAAACGAGAAAATAACTTTATTTTAAAAGAAGAAGATTTTTATCATATTAAGACTGTAATGAGAATGAAAAATAAGGAGGAAGTAATTGTTGTGTATGAAGAGAGTCCTTATTTATGTGAAGTCGATATTGATCAAAAAGTGGTGCATATTAAAAATCAAATTCAAAAGAGTGAAGAAGTTATTCCTTATGTTAGATTGATTATTCCAGCTTTAAAAGAACAGAAAATTGATTTTATTTTACAAAAAGCTACAGAACTGGGTGTATCCGAATTTATTTTCTATGAAGCAAAGAGAAGCATGGTAAAAATTAAAGATTTTGATAAGAAAAAAATAAGATGGGAAAGAATTGTAAAAGAAGCTAGTGAACAATCTCATCGTAATACAATACCAAACATTCAGGGAGTATATTCTGTTTCAAAATTAAATGGGTTAGAAGGCGTAAAGATTTTGTGTAGCACTAGGGAAAAATCGGAAAATATCAAAAATACTTTGAAATTGTCTAAAACTTGTGATAAGATGAATATAGTGATAGGACCAGAGGGTGGCCTAGAGGAACAAGAAGAAAAAGATTTAATGGGTTTCCAAGCAGTTACTTTGGGAGCTAGAATTATGAGAGCAGAAACTGTTCCGCTTTTTATAATGAGTGTAATCAATTATGAGTATATGGAGTGATTTATATGATAAATATTTCAATACCAACAAGTTTGTTAGTGATAGTATCTTGTTTTATTCTTTTTTTGATTGTTGGAGTTATTGCTTTTATTATTTATAAAGATAAAAAAAATGATCAAGAAGAAATAGATGAGTTATTAAATGATATTGGAAAAGCAAAGCCAAGAAAAGAAGAAGTCCAAGTTACAAAAATAGAACCAAAAGAATCTTCAAATCAAAAGATTAATTTAGAAGAAATGCTGACAGCTATGCAAAATGATTTAGATAAAAAGAATAGTAATCAAATTGAAAATTTTGAAAGAGACCAAGAAGAAAATGCAATTATTAGTTATAAGGAATTAAAAAAAGCAGCAGAAGAAAAAAAGGCAGCTACTGATATTTTTGAAAAAGATCAAGAAGAAAACGCAATTATTAGCTATAAAGAATTAGAAACAAAGCATAATCCTTTAGAAGAACTTTTTGTAAAAGAAGAAAAAATAAAACCGCTGAATAAAGCAATTGCTAAAATTGAATCTCCGCGAGAAATTAAAGATAAAAAATTTAAAAATACAGAATTTATTTCTCCAATTTATGGAAAAATGGATGAACATTTAGATTATCCTAAAGTTCGTTCATTCAATAAAGAAGATGATTTGAGTTTAAATAGTTATTTTGGACAAGATGTTAGCAATTATTACAATGAAAAAACATCGAATGAAATTACTCCAAATATGGATCAATTATCAGAACAGTTAAAAAAGAATGATGAATTTTTAAAAGCCTTAAAAGAATTTAGAAGTAATTTATAATAAAATAGTTTGCTGAGTGCAAACGGGGGGGGGTATAAACCCTCTTTTTTTGTTGTATAGGAAGGAATGAAATTATGAAAAAAATAATAGTAGGAATTATAATAGGAGTTATAATATCAGGAACAGTAGGAGTATTAGCTTCAACAATAATCTCATCAAGTAATGTAACCTATCAAAATAAAACAGTAAAAGAATCCTTAGATGAATTATATTCTATGACAGCCAAATATAGAGTATATCAAAATGGAGATGTGGTCTATTATAATCCAGTAACGAATAAAAGATGTAGTGCGAAAGAATCAAATAGTCAAACAGGAACAAAGACAGGATGTATGAAATGGTATACATTCAATGATAGTGGAGCAACTGCATCAACTGTCAATATGATATTAGATCATAATACCACAGCAACAGTACAATGGAACACAAATAATAAAAATGTATCTTACGAAGATAGTGATATTAAACCGGAAATAGAAAAATTAGTCAGTGAGTCAAAGTGGAGCGTAACTCCAAGATTGATCTCAGCTGAGGAAGTAGCTAAGATTTCAGGAAATACAAGTTTTACAAATATATCATCATGGTTTTGCTTAGATACAAATCAAATAGATAATACAAGTAGTTGTTCAAAGCTGCAAGGAACAAGTAAGTATTCTTGGTTATTTGATTATACAAATGATTGCACAAAGTATGGGTGTAATATAGCAAATTCAAATATCTGGGGATATTGGACATCAACAACATTTGGTAATGTCGGGTCAGGTTCTAATGTGTGGATGGTGTATAGAAATGGAAATTTGTCTTATGATCTTGCTAATAGAACAACATATTATGGTGTTCGTCCAGTTGTTACAATAACAAAAACAATTATTGAATAGAAAAATTTAAAATTATTTGAAGTTTATTTAGATT
>RKAN01000105.1 GCA_014845975.1 bacterium
AATGAATATGCAAAATCAAATCAAAAAATATGAAAAATATATCAAAATAAAATAATAAGAATCCCAATGGGGATTTTTTTATAGTATAATATATTAGGATGTACTATGAAAAGAATGATAACAGTTATTTTAATGATATAGCTTTTATTTATCTCAATATTTAGAACTTATATGACTGGAAGTAGATCATTTAATAATGAAATATTGATTCAAATTCCAAAGTATTCTATTTTAAAATATCAAGTTAAAAATCATCTATCTATGAAAAATTTCAGAAGTTATTATAATTTAAAACAAGAAAAAAAGAAGAACTTAATAAAATATAATCCTATTTCTTGTAATCAAAAAAATATTTTTATGATACAACGAACGATATTGTTATTAAAAAATATGAAATAAAGAACTATATTTTGTGGAATTCTATTGATATATATTATGAAATAGGAAATTATTGTGAATAAAACAGGACAAATTTATTGATATCCAATTTTATTCGTGTTATAATTTAATGTAGTATAGTGGGAGGCTAGAAAATGGAGAATGAAAAAAAAGTAATTCAAGTAGAAGATAAAAATGGTGTTATGAGAGATGCTGAAGTTATTTTATATTTTGATATGAATGGAAAAACTTTTATTGTATATACACTTAATGAAACAGATGAAAATGGTATGATATTATTGTATTCTTCTATGGTAAAAAAGGAAAATGATAGTGTTCACTTTGAAAAAGTTCAACCAGATGATTGGGCAAATATTAAACAACTTATGGGTAAAATTGTAAAAGAAGGAAAGGAGTAATATTCAATGAATAAAATAGGTCAACTTTTAGAAGGCGTAGATTTAGCTTTTCATAATCCGGAAGATGATTTAGAAACAGATGTAATGCAAAGAGAAATGCATGAAGGTGCTGTGAATTCTAACAAATCAAACAAATGTAAGTCTGGACGTGTTCCTGTGGAAAAAATGAAAGCTTATTATGAATCTCAAATTTCAAAATTACAAGAAAAAAATGATGAGCTAAATGAAAAAAAAGAACAATTAGCCAAAAATATGGATGAAAAAATAACAAATTTAGGTGATAACCAACAAAAAAAAGAAAGTGTTTTCAGTAAAACAACTAGGAAATTAAATGATATTGACAATAAAATCAAAGAAAATGAAGGTAAGATTGATTTTTATTCAGAACAGTTAAAATCAATAGAAGAACCTAGCATTTCAGACCCAACTTTAGTCACAGAAAATGAGGAAGAAAAGTTAAATTCTGAAATGAATCTTGTGTCTGGAGATCTTGCAACTGATGTGAATACTATTGTGAAAGAAAATATGGTTAATGCTGAATTGAATGATGTTTCAGATACGATGGCTTCTGAAGTTTCTCAAATGACGGATGATACACAAGGATACTCAAATTTAGATGAAGAACAAGTTCAAAAAAGTGAAACAGAGGAAATGGAACCGCAAAATACTGAAACTGTAGAAATAGATCCACATGAAGCAGAAATTCAAAATGTTTTAAAAAAGTTAGAAGAAAATATTCAAAATAGTACGAAATCATACGTTGATAATGTTCAATCGTTAATGACATCTTCTTATCAAGAAGCTTTAAGATGTACAAAAGAATATTATCAAAAAACGACATCGAAAATTATTGACCAAGCACAATTATCTGTAAAATCTGCTGGAGATAAATTGAAAAAATCAGAAGAAAAATTTAAATTAAGTGAGGCCAATTTAAGAGTAGCAGAAGATAAAAATACTAATTTAGAAAATGAGTTATCAGAAAAAAATGAAACAATTAATTCATTAAATGAACAACTAAATACGAAGGAAAAAGAAAATTCAAGCTTGAAAGCGGAAAATAAAAAATTGATGTCACAAGTTCAATCATTAACTAATATTGTAAATAGTTTTCAATCTTTGAGTTTGTTAGAATCAGATGATAATACTTTGTCAGAGGGAAAATCAAAATAAGCTTTAATGCTTATTTTTGTTGTATTTAGTATTATAAAATAGTATAATTAAACTAAGGTGATGAGGATGTTTTATATTTGGCTAGCAATTATTATTTTATTAACTGTTGCAGAGATAATGACTATCAATTTAGTAACCATTTGGTATGTTGCTAGTGGCATAGTTGCGCTTATTTTATCCTTTTTTATAGACAATTTTACATTTCAATTTGCTGTATTTACTTTATTGGGAACATTTTTATTAATTACAACAAGGCAAACCTTACAAAAATTTGTAGGCACTAGAAAAGAGAAAACAAATTTAGATCGTATCATAGGAATGAATGGTATTGTTTTAGAGGAAATAAGTAAAAATCATAATGGTGCTGTGAAGGTAGATGGTAAAATTTGGACAGCTTATGCTGATCAAAAAATAAAGGTGGATAGTACTGTAAAAGTACTTGAAATAAATAGTTCAAAAATAAAAGTAGAGGAGGAGTAATTTTGGACATTTTAATCATTTTATTAATTTTAATAGTGGTAATTGTACTTCCTAATATTAAGGTTGTACCACAAGCAAAGGCTTATGTAATAGAAAGACTTGGTTCTTATTATGTTACATGGCAAAATGGGTTACATATCAAAATACCTTTTATTGACCGTATTTCTAATGTGGTAACTTTAAAAGAAATTGTAAAGGATTTCGCACCACAACCTGTTATTACAAAAGATAATGTAACCATGCAAATTGATACAGTAGTTTATTTTCAAATTACAGATCCTAAGTTATATACTTATGGTGTAGAATTACCTATTAATGCAATTGAAAATTTAACAGCAACAACACTTCGTAACTTGATTGGAGATTTAGAATTAGACCAAACTTTAACTTCAAGAGATATTATTAATTCTAAGATGCGTTCTATTTTAGATGAAGCTACAGATCCTTGGGGAATTAAGGTAAATAGAGTGGAAGTTAAAAATATTATCCCACCAAGAGATATTCAAGAAGCGATGGAAAAACAAATGCGTGCTGAAAGAGAAAGAAGAGAAAAAATTCTTCAAGCTGAAGGTGAAAAGAAATCTAGCATTTTAATTGCTGAAGGTGAAAAAGAAAGTGCTATTTTAAGAGCGGAAGCAAAAAAAGAATCCCAAATTAGAATTGCTGAGGGAGAAGCAGAGGCATTAATTAAATTGAAAGAAGCAGAGGCACAAAGTATCAAATTATTAAAAGAAGCAAAACCTGATAATTCTGTTTTGACTTTGAAAGGATTTGAAGCTTTAACAAATTTATCAAATGGTCAAGCAACAAAAATTATTGTTCCATCTGATTTACAAAATGTAGCTACAATTGGAACAACAATTAAAGAAATGATGACAAATAATAAAAATGAAAAATAATTATATTGCTCAATTTCTGAAAGTTATTAGTTGGCCAATCCTATTTTGGATTGGTCAATTTTTATTATTAATTTTGATTGGTTTTGCTTATTGCTTATTTCAAAATATAGAATCTTTTCCACAATTTATAAATCAAAATTCTTACATTGTTAGTTTTTTCAATATGATCATTTTCTTTCCTATTTTTTACCGAAAATATAAAAAATATAAAAATAAGTATCAAGAAAAAATAAAGTATCCTTTGAAAATTGTTTTATTTGGTATTTTTATCTCTGCTTTTCTGAACGAACTCATTTTAATTATAAAAATATTATTAAAAATTGAAATGATAGTTAATTTAAATAT
>RKAN01000013.1 GCA_014845975.1 bacterium
GTAGAAAAATTAATAATAATCAACAAGTGGGAATCGCCAAAATATATTTAGGAGATGACTTAATTCATGAAGAAAAAATTTATGTAACAAAAAAACAAGTTAAAAAAAGCTTATTTACGAAAATAAAGGAATGGTTAAATGGTTAATAAAGTATGGGCTTTTTTTATCATCATAGGCATATTGTATTCCTTTTTTACGGGAAACATTGAAATTATTAATAATGAAATTTTGGATTGTACAAAAAATAGTCTGGATTTAGCTTTAAAAATTTTCCCTGTTATGGCATTATGGTTAGGAATTATGAAAATAGCTGAAACATCTGGACTTTTAAATAAACTTTCTTGTAAATTATCCCCAATTTTAGGAAAACTATTTCCAGAAGTTCCTAAAAATCATGAATCTTTGAGTCTAATTGCATCTAATATCATTGCTAATATGTTTGGACTAGGAAATGCAGCTACACCATTTGGACTAAAAGCTATGGATTCATTACAAGAAATTAATGAAAAAAAAGATACTGCAAGTCGTAGTATGATTACATTTTTAGTACTAAATACTAGTGGAGTAACCATTATACCAACTACTATTATTTCATTAAGATTATTATATAAAAGTATCAATCCTACAGAAATAGTCCTTCCTTGTTTGGTTGCAACTTTGTGTTCTACTATATTTGGACTTTTATTAGATAGAATCTTAGGAAAGAAGCTGAATAAATGACAATAATATCAAATTTAATAATTCCTTTCATGGTACTATATATTATTATTTACGGAGTGAAAAAAAGAGTCAATGTATATGATGAATTTTTAGATGGAGCCAGTGAATCATTTTCTATGATTGCTAAAATCTTTCCTTGTCTTTTAGCAATGATGCTAGGGGTAAATATATTTTTGAAAAGTGGAGTTTTAAATTTTATTTTAAACTTTTTAAATCCTTTTTTTGAAATGATTAAAATTCCTATTCAGGTATTGCCAATGATGATTATGCGTCCTATTTCAGGTACCTCATCTTTAGCTATATTAAATAATTTATTTGCTGATTTTGGCCCTGATAGTTTAATTGGGAGATTAGGATCAATTATTCAAGGATCAACAGATACTACTTTTTATGTTTTAACTCTTTATTTTGGAAGTATCGGAATAAAAAAAATTCGTTATTCATTAATTGCAGGATTATTTGCTGACTTAATAGGAATCTTTGCCTCTATTATTGTAGTTCATTTATTCTTTGGTTAACTTGTAAAACAATGTAAATTTCGGTATAATGGTTTCGGTGATATTATGGAACGTTTACAAAAAATAATAGCAAACAGTGGATATACTTCTAGAAGAAAAGCAGAAGAGTTAATTTTAAAAGGAAAAGTAACTGTAAATGGTCAAGTTGTAAAAGAATTAGGAACAAAAGTAAAATCAAATGATTGGATTGAAATAGATGGATATAAAATAAATCAAGAACAAAAAGTATATTATTTATTAAACAAACCAAGAGGAATTATAACATCTACAAATGACGAAAAAGGAAGAAAAACAGTAGTTGATTTAATTCAAACAGATAAAAGAATTTATCCAGTTGGAAGACTTGATTATGATACAACAGGAGCCTTAATTTTAACAAATGATGGAGACCTTGCCAATTTGTTGATGCATCCAAAAAATAAAATCGATAAGGTTTATATCGCAAAAGTAAAAGGATTAATCGGAAAAAAAGAAATTTTAGCTCTACAAAAGGGAGTTTATATTGATGGAATAAAAACTTCTAATGCGAAAGCTAGAATTAAAAAATATGATAAAAAAACAGATACTTCTATCGTGGAACTAATCATCCATGAAGGAAAAAATCATCAAGTAAAAAAAATGTTTGAAGCAATTAATTATGAAGTTTTGAAGTTAAAAAGAGAACAAATTGATTTCTTAAATTTAGATCATTTAAAATCAGGTGAATATCGAATTATAAATCCTAAAGAAGTAAAAAAACTATATAATGATGCAATCAATCAATAGTTTTTTTTTAAAATTTATGATACAATAAACATAGAAGGAGGAATATATGAAAAAAGGATTAAAATTTTTGTTAGTTTTACCACTAGTATTTTGTGTGGCAGGTTGTGGAACTAGTAAAAAAGAAATTGTTAGTCATTGTACATTGACAAGTACAGATAGTTCAAATGGTTATCAATTAAGTTCTAGTTATGATGTGTATTCAAAAAATAATGAAGTTAGTAAAGTTGTTACAGAGGAAGTAGTTACTTCTGACAATGATAGTGTGTTAACTTATTTTGAAGAATATTTGAAAAAAACTTATGATACTCAAAATAGTACTTACGGTGGAACAACAAATGAAGTAACAAAAGCAGATGGAAAAGTAACATCAAAGACAACAATTGATTATACAAAAATGGACTTAGAAAAATATGTTAAGGATAATAGTGCATTAAGTAATTATATGAATAAGGATAATAAATTAACAAAGGATGGTATATTATCTATTTATCAATCAATGGGTGCTACTTGTAAATAAAAAAATTCAGTTCATAACCTGAATTTTTAATTTTCTTCAACAACTTTAATTGCGTCAACAGGGCAACCACTGACGATATCCATAACATCTTCTTGTTCTTCTTCACTCATATGATCTAAAATATTCTCATTTTCTTTTGTAAAAGCAGAATCTTCTCCCATGTCGAAAACTTTATCATTTGTTCCAGCACAAAAACCGCAATTAATACAAATATTTTCATCAACTACAACTTTTTTCATATAATCCCTCCAAAATCATTATAAAAAAAATATCAAATAAGTTCAAGTATTGTTTTAAAAAGATTTAAAATATGGTATTATTATGGTAGGTGATGTCTGATGAGTAGAATGGATCGATATTATAAAAACGAGACCTTAAGTTCAGGAAAAAGAACTGCTAGAAATCAAGAATTATATAATAAAATATATGAAGATAGTGAGTATAGTAATATAGAAGGCATTGCAACTATTGAAAAAAATAATGAAGTAGACATTACAAAAATAAAAAATATGTTAAAAAATAGAGAAGATTTTCCTAGTCAAAAAGAATTTAGAAATTATTCTCCAAAGGAAATTAAAGAACCTACTTATGAAAAATTTGACCAAGAAGAGGATAGAGTTTATGATATTCGAGATATTTTGAATAAAGCTAAGACAAATAAAACTGAAGAAAAATATCAATCTATACAAGATTTTAATTTAGATTATCTAAGAAAAATGAAAGAAACAAAGAAAGAATCCAATTTAGGATTAGGAGAAATGGTAGATACAATTACTAATACTAGCAAATTGAATAAACTTTCTGATCATGAACTAGGATTAGATATGTTTGAGGATTTAAAATCTAAAGAGAATACAATTATTGAAGGAAAAGATTCTATTCGCTCTATTTTAGAAGAAGCGAAAAAAAATGATCTGAAAAAACAAGAAAATACTTCTGCAAATTTAGATAAATCTTTTTTTACTTCTAGTATGAATTTCACAGATGATGATTTTGAACAAATTGTCGAATTAAATAAACAAATGAAAAAAAACAGCATAACAATAAAAATTTTAATTTTTGTTGTTATTACTGTCATTGCGATAGGAACTATTTTATTAGTTTTCCATTTTCTTAAGTGATACTTTTTGTATCTTTTT
>RKAN01000091.1 GCA_014845975.1 bacterium
ACATCACCTGATAAATTAATATATTTTTGTGGTTTTAATAATATTATTTTTTCATTATTATATAAAAAGTCAGTATAAATTCCACCAAATTTTTCTTTATCAAAAGAAAGTCCCTTTGCAGTTGCATATTTATCGATTGCCATAAATCCCATATTATGACGAGTTTTTTCATATTCTTTTCCTGGATTTCCTAAACCAACTATTAATTTCATATTATTCACCTCGATGATATTCCTTATAAACTTCACTTTTATTTAATCCACGATCATTAGAAACTTTTTTGATAGCATCTTTTGAAGAGTAGCCTTCTTTAATATATAGATTCACATGTTCAATAATTGTTAAATGATCATAATGGTTTACTTCATTATTTCCCGCAACAATTAATACTATTTCCCCTTTTATTTCAATGGTTTCTAACAATAGTTCATCAATAGTTCCTCTGTATATTTCTTCGAATTTTTTAGATATTTCCCGGGAAATACAAGCATTTCTATTTCCCAAGATATCTCTAATAATAGATAATGTAGATTGAATTCGATGAGGAGCTTCATAAAAAATGATAGTTGATTTTTCATTTTTTAATTCTTCTAATTCTTTTTTCATTTTACTTTCTTTACTATTCAAAAAGCCATAAAATAAAAAAGGTTGAGGACTTAATCCAGATGCGATTAAAGCAGGAACAAATGCTGTTGGTCCAGGTAGTGCGACAACATTAAAATTATTGCTAATAGCAACTTTGACTAATTCATAACCTGGATCACTAATAATTGGAGTTCCACGATCTGTTACTAATCCAACATCTACACCATTATTTAAGTATTCTAATAATTTATCATCGTTCATCGATTCATTAAATTTGTGACTAGATATTAGTTTCTTTTTTATATCTAAATGATTTAACAATAAAGCAGTAACACGCGTATCTTCACAAAAAATAACTTCAACTTTTTTTAATATATTAATAGCTCTTAAAGTAATATCCTCCAAATTTCCTATAGGGGTTGGAATTAAATATAAAGTAGGATTATTGTTATAACTTTTTTGAGACATATTATCACTCCTTTATTGAAAATAATCTAAAATTTGTTTTGTATAATTTCCATTTTCATCATAGATATAAAGTGGACTTAACACTTTAACACCTGGCTTACCATTTTTTACACCTTCAATTAAAAGGATATTAGAATTACTATTCAAATTAGAATAAACATATTGAATCTTTTTTGGTTCAATATTATATTTTTTCATAATTTGAATAATATCAATCAATCGCTCTGTACGATGTACTATAGCAATATTTCCATTATTTTTCAATAACTTTTTTGCTATCAGAAAAACATCATCTAAATTTAAAGTTACTTCATGTCTAGCAATCTTTTTATAATCAGATAAATTCATAATCGATTGCTCATTTACTCTAAAAAAAGGTGGATTACATGTAATTGTATCGTAACAATCTGATTCACGTTGTTTTGAAAATTCTTTAATATCTGCATTATATAATTGAATTCTTTCTTCCAATGAATTATATTTAACAGAATCAATGCCTAATTTATAAACAGCTTTTTGAATTTCTACACCATCTATTGTTGCATTTGTCAAATGTGTTAATATTAAGGGAATTACTGCATTTCCTGTACCAATGTCCAAAATTTTTTTTGTATTTTTTCGAATAGTAACAAAATTAGGAAGTAAAACAGAATCAATAGAAAAACGAAACATTTCATCGTCTTGATATATTTTTAAATTCTCATATCCTAATAAATAATTATTTTTTTTCATTTACTTTAACAATTCCTATTTCTGGGATATTTACTTCATAGCTTTGATTTAAAATATCAACAGATACAACTTTTCCACTTCCTTGTTCAGTATTGATAGTTTGTCCTATTTCAGGTAATGTTTTTTTTAAATTTTTATAGCAATCATCTTCATATTTTAAACAGCATAATAATCTACCACAAACACCATTTATTTTAGTTGGATTTAAAGATAAATTCTGATTTTTTGCCATAGATATAGAAATTGAATCAAATTCATGTAGAAATCTAGAACAACATAATTTTTGACCACAAATTCCTAAACCACAAACTTTTTTTGCTTTATCTCTAACACCAATTTGATGTAATTCAATCCTTGTTTTATAAATGGATGCCAACTCACGGGCTAAGTCTCGAAAATCAACACGATTCTCTGAATAAAAAGAGAAAACTAGTTGATCTTGTTCTAATGTATAAAAAGCATCAATAACATTCATATCAAGATTATATTTATGAACTAATTGTCTACACCTTTTCAATGCTTGATTTGCTAGTTTCAAATTAGATTGATATTTTTGATAATCCTTTTTTGTAGCAATTCTTACAACTTTACCAAGTTCTTTTTTTAAATTTTGTTCATTCACTGGATGAATATCTGTTGACACATATCCAAGACGAAAAACATTGTTATTTTCAACAATGACGGTAATTGATTTTTTTAACTCGATTTTATCTGTAAAATAATATTCTATTTTTTGATCATTATTAAAAGTAATTCCTACTATATTTTTCATTTTAAATATCTCCTACATCTATTATTAAATTATCTATTAGTAAATTTAAATTTGCATTTATTTTCAAATTTTCTTTTGCCGTTAATATAATATTAATTTTTTCACTAATTTGTTCTATAGTTTTATCTGTTTTATTTAAAAAGTCAGTTTCATCAAAAAAATCTGAATTTCTATTTAATTTTAAATTAATCATATCTTTATAATAAAAAATTAAAATTTCAAAAAAAGTCGTAAAATCTTCTTTCTCTGTAATTTTATCAAATAATATCTTTTTTGTATATAGTAACGAATCATATCCATTTTTTTCTACAAATTGAGCAAAATCTATTACAACATTTTTAATTTCATCTAATTGTTCATTTGTATCATAGGTTTTGGAAATAACCGATTGTAATGTCTTTTTTGATTCATAATTATTTAATGTAATTATCTGACATCTAGAAACGATCGTATTCAATAATTGATGAATATTATCTGTTACCAGAATCGCAATAATTCCTTCCTGTGGTTCTTCTAAAAATTTTAAAATTGAATTTGCTGCAGATGCATTCATTTTTTCAGCTTGATAAATAATGTATACCTTTTTATTATTTTCAATGCCTTTCATTTTAAATTCATCTTGCAAGGCTAACAATTGTTCTTTTTTTATCCACATACCATCAGGATAAATAATTTTAAGTTCTAAAAAATTTCCATTATCAATATTCTGACATTGGAAACAATTTGTACAATTATTCGCATTAGTATAACGGAAAGGACACAAAAGTGCCTTGACAAAGGACATTACAAACTTTTCCTTATCTTTATTTCCATTTGTTTCAAACAAATATGCGTGAGAACATCGATTTTTTTTTAAATCCTGATTCAATATACGGTATGCTATAGCATATTGATTTTTAAAATTGTCTAGCATACTTAACACCTCTTTAAAAAATAATTATATGAATAAATATTAATGAGAATAAAGCTGGGATTCCTAGAATACTTATAATACCTATATTAAATAAATTAATTGGAACGTTCGTCTTTGTCTTTTTATCACATTTTTCTTTCATT
>RKAN01000077.1 GCA_014845975.1 bacterium
TGAATTGTTTGAAATCCGAAAAATAAAACAGAATTTTTTCAAGGTAGAGGAATTAAAATATTAAAATATGCATTTTTAATAACAAATGGTGTTGATATAATAGGAATTTTAATTGATTCTAAATTAAAATATACAAGCTTACAAATTGATGAGGAACTAGATATATTAGATAGTGTCCGTTTCAAAGAATGTTCTATTCATTATACAATACAGTGTAAAAAAGAACCTACTTATTTAAAAACAAGAAAACAAATACAAAAAGAAAGGCAAATAAAAGAACAACTCTCTTTTCTAGCAAAAGAAAACAATTCTTCAAAAATCAAATACATTTATTATGAATGTTTTAATAAAAAAGAAAGTAAAGTACAAAATATGTTAAATTTATTAAACAATTCCTTAGATGATAAAATAATCTATAAAAAATTAAATAATTTTTTTGAATTAAACAAGCAGATAAATTGACTTTTGATAAAAAAATAGCTATTATCATATAGAAGGAGGATTTTATGAAACTAGATATAAGAGAATTAGTAGAAAAATCAAAAGAATTAATGGAAAAAGATGTAGTGTTAGAAGGTTGGATTCGTAATCATAGAAAACAAAAGGAATTTGGATTCATTGAATTTTATGATGGAACAAGTTTCAAAAATCTTCAAATAGTATATGATAATAAATTAGCTAATTTTGATGAAATTACAAAATATATGGTTGGTTCATCAATTCGTGTATATGGTAAATTAGTAGAATCACAAGGAAAACAAGAATTTGAAATTGACGCAAGCAACATAGAATTATTAGGAGACTGCGACGAGTCTTATCCTATTCAACCAAAAAGACATACACGTGAATTTTTAAGAGAAGTAGGATATTTAAGACCAAGAACAAATTTATTTAGAGCAGTATTTAGAATTCGTAGCTTAGCAGCTATGGCAATTCATGAATATTTTCAAGAAAGAGGATATGTTTATTTACATGCACCATTAATTACAGGAAGTGATTGTGAAGGAGCAGGTGAAATGTTCCAAGTGACAACATTAGATTTAGAAAACCTAAAAAAAGAAGATGGTCAAATTGATTATAAACAAGACTTTTTTAAAAAAAGAGCTTCTTTAACTGTTTCTGGTCAATTACAAGGAGAAGCCTTCGCAATGGCATTCAAAAAAATTTATACTTTTGGACCAACCTTTAGAGCAGAAAATTCTAATACAAAAACACATGCAGCAGAATTTTGGATGATTGAACCAGAAATTGCTTTTTGTGATTTAGAAGGATTAATGGATATTGAGGAAGATGTTTTAAAATACATCATTCGATATGTCCTAGAAAAAGGAAAAGATGAGATGAACTTTTTTAACGAATTTGTAGAACCAGGATTAATCGATAAATTAAAAATGGTTTTAGAAAATAAAGCAGTACGAATTACTCATGATGAAGCAATTGATATTTTAATCAATTCAAAAGTTAATTTTGAAAATAAACCAATAAAAGGAGAAGACTTAGCTAAAGAACATGAAAAATATTTAACAGAGGTTCATTTTAAATCTCCAGTTTTTGTAAAAGATTGGAATAAAGATATCAAAGCATTTTACATGAGATTAAATGATGATAACAAGACAGTAGCTGCAGTTGATCTATTAGTTCCTGGTGCAGGAGAGCTAATGGGTGGATCTCAAAGAGAAGAAAGATTAGATGTATTATTAAATAGAATGAATGAACTTGGCATGAACCAACAAGAATTAGATTGGTATATTAACTTAAGAAGATATGGTGGATGTGTTCATTCAGGATTTGGAATGGGATTTGAAAGACTATTAATTTATTTAACTGGTGTAGATAACATTAGAGATGTAATTCCTTTCCCAAGGACACCAGGAAATTTGGAATTTTAAAAAAATTCCTTTTTTTGTATATTTTTCCAATTATGAACCAAAATATTACTAGGAGGAAAAAATATGAAAAAATTGATATTGTTACTAACAGGTATATTATTAATGACAGGTTGTGGGACATCAAAATTGTTAAATACCCCAACTAAAAAAGTAGAAATGTTTTTTGGAAAATATCAATCATTAGATGAAGATGTTGTAAAACAATTAGAAGAAGTTTCATCTAGCGAAATGATATTTAATGAAGAACAAAAAAAACAATACATTGACATCATGAAAAAACATTATAAAGATATAAAATATGATGTAAAAGATGAAAAAATAGATGGCTCTACTGCAACAGTAACAGTAGAAATAGATGTCAAAGATTATTCAAAAATTATGGAAGAAGCAGATACTTATCTAGAAGAACACCCTAGTGAATTTGAAAAAGATGGTGAATATAATGAATCACTATTTACAGATTACCGTTTAAAAAAATTAAAAGAAGCGAAAGACAGAGTAAAATATACCGTTGAATTAACATTAACAAAGATAGACGATGAATGGGTATTAGATGATATAGATAGTGTAACAGAAAAGAAAATACAAGGAATTTATGATTACCAATAAGAAGATAAATAATCTTCTTTTTTTGTTTCAATTTTATAAAAATAATATGCTATAATAAAATAAAGCAACTAAAATTATACAAAAAGATAGTGATTTTAGGTAGTGCTACCGCAAATATTTATACTATAATCTAAGTGGAGGTGGCAGTTATGAGGTTTTGTGATAAATTACCTAAACTGAGAAAAGAAAATAATTTAAGTCAGGAACAACTAGCTGATCGATTAGGAGTTTCAAGACAAGCAATATCTAAATGGGAGTCTGGTTCCTCTTATCCTGATATGGATAAAATGATACAAATTTGTGGGGTATTAAATTGTACTTTAGAAGATTTATTAGATGATGGAACAATCAAAGGAAATGGAAAACAAGTAACTAATAAAAATAATTTGAATACTTATTTTCAAGACTTTCTAAAATTCATAACAAAATCATATAATATGTTTTGTAGTATGACATTTAAAGAAAAAGTAACTTGTTTTGTAGAAATGATATTTTTATGTTTTGTTTTATTTATCATAGGTGCTATAATCTCATCCATTTTAGATGGAATCATTTATAGTATATTAAAATTTTTACCAGATAATATTCATTATTTTTTATCAAACACAATAGAGACAATTTATATGACAATATTGCTTGTTCTTGGAATTATTATTGTCATTCATATTTTTAAGATTCGATATTTAGATTATTTTATTACAGTAGAAGATTCTAATGTAAAAGAAAAAACAATTGAAGAACCAATTGAGAAACAAGAAAATAAAAAATATGTAGAAAAGACAAAAGAAAAAATTATCATCAGAGATCCTAAACATTCCACATTTAGTTTCTTTAGCTTTTTAGCAAAATTGATTATAGTAGCAATTAAATTTTTTGCGATTTTGTTTGCAATACCAGTCATAATATTCTTTATATTTAGTATTTTTGGTTCTATTATTTCACTATGCCATGTGATTTATGGTTCTATCTTCTTTTATATATTTATAATAGG
>RKAN01000019.1 GCA_014845975.1 bacterium
CGAGAAGAGGTTTATGATGAAAAAATTTCGTTTATCGTTCATCCATTATGTGTTAATTGGTTTTATTTCATTTGCAATTTTAGCAATTTTTTTACTTTTCATTTTTCATATCCTTTCCACAAACTATCTTTGTTAATAATATTATACCATATTATTGATAAAAATAGTAATACAATGGTATTGATATGTCAAATAAGATTAAAATGTATAAAAAAAATAGATATTTCTATCTATTATTACTCATATTGGTAGCGAGGGAGGGACTCGAACCCCCGACATATCGGGTATGAACCGATCATTCTAGCCAGCTGAATTACCTCGCCATAAATCAAGTAAGCAATATAATAGTATCATAAATATTGTTAATTGACAATACTTAACACAAAATTTCCTTAAAAAAATGTCTAAATTACCATTTCTTTATCAATTTTGGTATCTTTTTCATCATATTGCTTACTTTTAGTATATCCATTTATTGTAAATTCATTTCCGTATTTTTCAATACCTTTATTTATTGCTTCATTTGTAGAAATGGAAGATTGATTTATTGTTAAATTGTTAAATAGTCGCTAGTACAGGACTATTTTTATTTTGTCTAAAAAATATAATTAAAATTAAATAAGTATAAATAAACATAAATAAAAAAAGAGAATTTAATAAAAAATTCCCTAAAATTTCCCTGAAAAAATTTTAAAAAAAGAATTTGCAACTTTGCAAACCCTTATAAAATCTAGTAAAAATTGATTTTTAAATTTATAAATTAAGTCAGTGGCTAATTAGGTATGAACCGATTGCTCTAGCCAACTGAGCTATCTCGCCATCTACCAAACAATATGGTTATAACAAAATTTCATATGTTTGGCAATATCTTTCTTTCATTTTTTTATTTTAATCGATCTTCTAGTATACTTTTTAATTGTTCTACTCTATCAAATTCATGAGATTTACTATCTTCTATCATATTTTTATACATTAAATGAAATCGTAAAATAACCCCAACAAAAGTAGTAATAATAAATAAAATTCCTAAGAAATAAATATTTTGAACCAAAAGAATTACTCCAAAACTAATTCCAATTAAACTAATAAAACATAACAATAAAGTTAATTTTTGATTTTTAATTTCTTGTTCTAAAGTCATTGCTCTTCTTTTTAAATATTTTACTTGTTCTTCTTCTGTTAAATTTAAATTTGAAATCAAGTTATTATAAATGATTTCATCACGATTACTTTCTTCCCCATTAATTAAAATATTTATTTTTTTAAAGTCCTTTGTTGCCTTCATACTAATCCCCCTCAATTGGCTATATTATATCATTTTTTTCTATTTTTCCAAGTACATTTAATAATTTTTTAAAAAATCTTGTAAATTTATTGCTACAGTTTCTGGAAGAATTAACTTTAATTCGTCAAGAGAAGCTTCTTTCATTTTTGAAAGGGTTTTATATTTCTTCAATAGTTCCTTTTTACGAACAGAACCAATTCCCTCTACTGTATCTAAGACACTACTTAAAGTACCTTTACTCCTAATTTGTTGATGATAATGAATGGTAAAATTATGTACCTCATCTTGCATTCTTTCTAGAAAATAAAATAAATTACTCTTTTTATCTATTTTAATCGTTTGAATAGGGTTAAATCCTAATAAACTATCTGTTGTATGATGATCATCCTTCTTTAATCCAACAACTGGGATATGAAGTCCTAAGCTTTCAATTACCTCTCTAGCAATATGAATTTGGCCAATACCACCATCTACAATAATTAAGTCTGGCTTTGTTAACTGATCTTTTAAAACCCTAAAATATCTACGATAAATGACTTCTCTCATCATTCCATATTCATCATTGGTATCCACTTTTATTTTATACTTTCGATATTCATTTTTAGCAGGCTTTCCATCTATAAAGACCACCATCCCACTAACACTATAAGTACCAAAAAGATGAGAATTATCAAATAGTTCAATTCTTTCTAATCGATTTAAATTTAAAATTTGTTTTAATTCTTGATTAGCAACATAGGTTCTATTTTCGTCTTTTTCTAATAATTCAAATTCATTATCTAAAGTGATTTTAGCATTTTTATTAGCCATTTCAATTAATCTTAACTTTTCTCCACGAATCGGAACTCTACAAGAAATAGAATAATAATTACTAATCAATTCTGCATCTACTATATCTGGAACTAATATTTCTTTTGGTAATAAGAAGTTATTCTGGTAAACATCTACAATATATCTAGTAAGCTCTGCGTCTACCTCATCAATTAAAGGAATAATTTTAGAATGTCTTTCGACAATTTTACCTCCTCTAATAAAAAATATTTGAATAGATAAATAACCTTTATTCACATAATAACCAAAAATATCAATATCAATTTGTTCTCTAATTTCTACTTTCTGTTTTGCTAAAGTGACTTTAATATAATCTGATAACTCTTTTAATTCTAAAGCTTTTTCATAATTCATTTTTTCACTTTGTTCTAGCATTTCTTTCTCTATTTTTTTAGTAATAATTTCATAATCACCTTTCAAAAAAGTGACAATTTCTTTTCTCATTTGTTCCATTTCGTTAGAATCTACTTGATTTGTACAATATCCTAGGCACTCTTTAATATGATAATACAAACATGGTTTCTTATTAAACGTTGTACATTTTCTAAGTGGATACATTCTATTTAATAAATTTACGGTATTCCTTGCAGCGGTAACATTTGGATATGGTCCATATAAATTTCCATTTCCTTTTTTATTTAAACTTCTAACTATCGATAACCTAGGATATTCATCGTTTGTTAGTTCGATATACGGATAACTTTTGTCATCTCTAAGAAGAATATTATACTTTGGATCATATTTTTTAATTAAATTATTTTCTAAAATTAAAGATTCTTTTTCACTTCCTACAACCACATATTCAAAATCAACAATTTCGCTTACTAAACGTGCTGTTTTGCCAGTATGGGTACCTCTAAAATAAGAAGAAAGCCTATTTTTTAATTTTTTTGCCTTTCCAACATAAATAATTACACCATCTTTATTTTTCATTTGATAACATCCTGGTTTATTAGGTACCAAAGCCAGTTTTTTCTTTATATAATCCATAGTCATCACCTTTTTTATTATATCAAAAAAAGAGTTAATGAATCAATTCTTCCTTATTTTAAGAATTCCTCTTCATCGATCTCTTTTGTTAAATCATACCAATCCATTCTATATTTTGCGTATAAATCTTGAAATTTAGAAAGATCTGTTTCTTCTATTTCAAATTGATTAAAAATATCTTTTATCATTTGTTTTTTTATAGAAAGATCTTGCTCTTTATCATAATGAAATTTAATTCTAAAAATATTTCCAGTTTTCACATTTTCATCAATTGATACATATAGTCCTTGATAAATATATTTATGACGAATGCGAAAACGTTTCATTT
>RKAN01000095.1 GCA_014845975.1 bacterium
ATATTTAATAGTATCTTTTCAACATTTTCTTTATCAGATAAATTCTGTTGAATAAAATTAATTATGGAATCTTTAATATAAAATACAATATCACTTAACAAATCAGGAACATATCCGTCCCTTGTACCAGCCATCCACATATTATTATTTCCATAATATTGCTTAATTTCATTTGTATCAATAAATTTTATTTTTACTTTAAGAACATTGTCGGGTGAGTTTTCTGCATAAACGTCAACAGAATTATTTATAAAATCAATTGCCCAATCTAATCCAATATAAAAGTTTACTCTAAAAAGATTCCACAACAAAACATTTTTATTTGGTATTTGAAATGAATACTTATAATCTTCACATAATCCATAATCATTCTCGACATTACTATGATAATAAAATTCATTATTTGAGTTTTTTTTGATCCACAGAGTATTAGCAATAAAACACATTTCATGTGGCAATTCTTTAACAAGATTATAGTGTGCATTTTCTGAAATCCATTGTAATATTTCTTCCAACATTCTCTGATTTTTTTTACTTTCGCTGTTATAATCCTCTAATAATTTAGTGAAAAATTTCTTTAACCATTCAGAACAAGTTTCTGAAAGTTTGAAAAGTACAACAAGATATTTATCAATATATTCAATGACATTGAACCACTCTTTATCGACTTTTTGGAAAGCATCATCAACAAAAAATTCTAAAATTGAACAAACAAGTATATCAATTTCTTTTAATCCGTTATTGTTTTGATTTGTATAGTCTAAACAAAGTTTTGCAACTTTAGACTCATTAATAGCATTTTTTAAATATAACTTTTCTTGAGCAATTATTTTTATTATATTTTTACGACTTCCACCAGTTGGAATCAATATAGCTTTTGGAAATTCATTATTAAAATCAACTAATTTCAAATCGAAGCAATAAATATTGCAAATATCTATAAATTCATCTAATAAATTATTATCTAAAATATTAAATATATTTTTTTCGAAGAAATTGTCATTATAATTTGATTTTAATATTCCAATTTCAGTTTGCTTTTTCCACTCGTTAGATACGCAATTAGAAAATACCAAGTTATTTATAAATTTATCCTGATTTTCTTTAGTAAATAATTTATTAGAAATCCATATTTGATATCTTCTATAGACACATCTACCCATTTTTTCTATTTTTTTATAAAAATTATCATATTTCCCCTTACAAGAGATAAACTGTTCATCAAAAAATTGTTCAAAACATATGTCTTCAAATATATCATATTTTAAACGAATACCCTCTTTATTGCGTATAACTATTTCTTCTGAAATTAAAGCAGAAATAATATTAGAATCAATATCTTTCTCACTGACTCCTAAAACAAATTTTTTTGCTCTGTCAAAAACTATTTTTTCTATTGTCTTTCTAACATTAGATACTTTAATATTATATTTTTTAGTTTTAGACTTCAAACAAATTATATTTTCCCAAATATAATATCGGAGTTTATTAATATCATCTATACAATCTGGATTAATATTATATGACATAATGATATTTATATAAAAAGGTATTTTAAGCAAATCGTTATAGCTATTATTTTGTGCTAACTTGTTTATAATTGGGTATTTTTCTTTAATTAGATTTAACTCTTTTGATGAAATTTCGTCTATCTCATACAATTTAATCATATAGTTAGATTCAAGTTTTATAAATGCATTATTATCATTTGATCTACATGAAGTTATTATATATGCATTCTCATATTTTGATACTATGGAATATAATGATTCTAATAATTCTAGTTTAGTTTTTGACGCATCAGCAATAAATTCTAAAGCATCTATAAAGAATACAATTCTTTTACCATTTAGAAAATCTAAAATAGTTTTAATATCAAAATTCCAAATACTATTTAGATGAGTTTCTTCAACAAATCTTTCAGCACGTGAAAATAAGACCAATTCCTCATCATCAAGGTATTTTTTGCATAAAACTGACTTCCCGCTACCAGCCATTCCTTGAATGGATATAAATTTATTATTATCATCTTTTATTCTTTTTAAAAAATCTGATCTATCAATTTCATATTCGCCATTTATTTTTACATCTATATTTTTTATACCAACATTTTTACTAATATCTAAGGCTTCGCTAAATTTTAGTGAAATTTCGTTGTAATTTTCGAATTCCTGTTTAAGTAACATAAAGATATCTTCTTGAAATTTAATATCATTTTCTGATCGCGTTACAATGTCTAAAGTAGTTATTAAATTCTTTCTTTTATCAAATGGAATATTACCAATTTGTTGTTTTCCAGTATAATTTTTGATTTTTGTAACTTTATCATTGTGTAAAACAAAAAAATAGACTTCTGTAATTTCAGAATATTTATTATCTTTGCTATCTCTGACATTTTCTAAGGTAGTTTTAATCTTATTTTCCACATCAAGAGTTGTACTTACTTGAATATATATTTTTTTATCTTCTGATATCAAATCAAAATAAGGAAAATTACATCTCTTATCATTTAAATTATAAAATTTTTGATTAAAGTATAGTTCACAAATATTCTGCGCAAATAATTCAAACATTTTTGCATTATCAAATAAGCCATTTTTATTAGCTAATTTTATCTTTTGTTCATATGCAGACATATAATCTATAATAAAATTCATTCTCTCTTTTGAATACATCCTGATCACCCTAACGATTTATTTAATAATATAGAAAATTTTTTTTATTTTAATTTATCACTAAAGATTTAGTATTTACTTTTGTTAGCATTTTTTACAAAGGATATCTCGAATATAAAATCTATACCATTTTTTATAAAAAACTAATCAACTTTGTATTGTTCAGTTAAATATTTAAAAGTTGAATTAGTTTGTATCTTACTTGAAGGTATCAAAACATATTCCCAATGTTTATTACCTGTTGAATCTGCCCATTTTGATACTAATTGACAATATGAAAGTGCTCTTTCCTGTTTTGCTAAAACATCAACATCATCTAATTTATTATCGGCTTTTACTTCAACTAAATATACAATAAATTTTGTTTCTACTACAAAATCTGGTTCATAACGTTTTCCGTCATTATATGTAATATTAAACTCATTTGGACTAGGTCTTAACCACGTACGCACAAAATTATCTTCTCTTTCAAGCTGTCTGGCAAGTATAAGTTCTGGTTCACTGTCAAATTTTGCTGAACTAAATACACCTCTCTTTATTCCATCAAATAATATTGAAGTTATTTTTCCATCATTTTTAGAATCATACGAATCAAAAATATTCTTTACTTTATTATAACTGTAATTTGATTGAAAATTTATATTGCTATTACTAAAAACTTCTTCCTTTATCAATCCTTCATTTCTAATAAAATGTCTTAACATTTGAGAATAAATTTCTGATGTTTG
>RKAN01000098.1 GCA_014845975.1 bacterium
AGGATTTACATTAGTAGAATTATTGGCGGTAATCGTGATATTAAGTATCATAGGAATGATTACAGTGCCAATGGCAGTTAGTTATATAGAAAAATCAAAAATAGAAAGCTATGAAATTAGTGTTAATAATGCTATAGAAGCAGCAAAAGAATATGTAGGAAAAAATGAAGAAAATAATGATTTTCCAAGAGGCGGAATAGATTTAAGAAAAACAGATTTAAATTTAAAAAATGAAAAATTTTTAAATGGAGTTATAAAAAGAAATGAAGAAGGAATTATCGTAGCAGAAAATGTCTATAATGGAACATATTGTGCATCAGGAACAAAAAATAATATTATAGTCAAAAAAGTAAGTAGTTATGAAGAATGTAGTGGAATTGATACAACACCGCCAGAAGTAAAACTAAAAGTAAACCGAAAAGATTCAAGAAGCATAACAGTAGTAGCTTTAGCGACAGATTCTATCAGTGAAATAAAAAGTTATACTTATTGTATAGGAGAAGAGTGTTATGAAAATGAAACAAAAAATTATTATACATTCGAAGGATTAACACCAGGAAAAGAATATACCATAACAGTAACAGTAAAAAATGAAAATAGTGGAAAAGAAGGGTATAGTCAAGAATTAACAGATACAACAGTATCTATAAAATCAACAACAGAAAGTATAGAAAAAGCAAGTTTTAAAGTATCGACTAGTAATTATGCAGGAGAAAAAGAAGTAACGATTTTATACCCAGAAGGAGAATACCAGTATTTTTATGAAATATTGGGAATGGATGGAAAAGTAAAAAAACCAAAAGAACAAGTAGAAGGAAAAACAACAATCAGAATCAATGAAAACTGTATTGTAGTAGCGTATGTAGAAGAAGTAAAAAGTGAGTTATATGTTGTAGGAATAGATCAACAAGGACCAGAAGTAACGGTTATAATGAAAGATAACTGGGAGAAAACAAAGCAAATAGAAATAGAAGCAAAAGATTCTTCAGGGATTGCAACAAAAGGATATTCCTATGATGGAGGAAAGAACTGGACAAGTAATACCAAAAGAACTTATCAAAAAAATCAAAAGATTAAATTAGTAATAAGAGATAAATTAGGCAACTTAACATCAAAATATAGAATATGTACAGATAAGACATATCAAAATTGTTATGAAGCAGAAGAAATTGTTATTGGAAAAATAGATACTGTTGCTCCAACTTGTAGTTTGGAAGTAAAGAAGGGTACTGTTGGAACAAATAATTGGTATATTAGTAATGTTGAAATAGGATTTAAAGAAATAAAAGATACTGCTATTGGAGTGGAAGGAACAGTAGTAGTAGGAAGTGGAATAAAGGATCAAAAAATCAATCAACCAAAACTTACAAAAGATGGAAAATATACTATAACAGGAACTGTTACAGATGTTGCAGGAAATGTGGGAACTTGTCAAATTAAAGTAAATGTAGATTTAACAAAACCAAGTGTACCAACAAGTGAAATCCGTTATAATAATTCTACAGGAGAAGTAAGAGGTAGTGTTAATAAATGGACAGTTTCTACTCTATGGTGGGGAAATTTTAAATCTAATGATAATCTAAGTGGAGTTGATCATTATGAATATTCAACTGGATGTACAGGAACAAAGAGTGGCAATTTAAATAAAAACTATACCTATAGTACAACAACAAATTATACATTTTGTATAAGAAGTGTAGATAAGAGTGGAAATATAAGCAATTGGAGTAGTCCAAATTATATAAAGGTTGATAAGACAAGTCCGAGTGTACCAACAAGTGAAATAAGATATGATGGTTCAAATGGAAATATAAGAGGAAATAGTAATAGTTTTACGAATAGAACTTTATGGTGGGGTAACTTTAGTTCAATAGATGCAGAATCAGGTGTGAATCACTATGAATATTCAACAGGATGTACAGGAACAAAAAGTGGAAACCTAGATTTAAAAGGTTATACTTATCCAAATGATGTAAATTATGCATTTTGTATAAGAAGTGTTGATAATATGGGAAATGCTAGTGCATGGAGTAGTCCATATTATATAAAAGTAGATAAAACACCACCTACAATAGGAATTTCTTTATCTGGAACTCCATATGGATCAGGATATTTAAGTGGATTAAGAGCAAATGTCACATGCTCAGATAATTTAAGTGGAGTAGTTTCAAATACGGGATCAAATACTTTGTCTAATGCAGGTTGGAATGGAGTAAATGGGGTATGTAGAGATGCCGCTGGTAACCAATCAACGACTTATGGAAATTATTTAATATATGTGTATACTCCAAATCAAGTATGTGGTTATGCAACTTGTTCAAATGCCGCCTGTGGAGTAGCATCGGTAAATTATAGATATTGTCAAAATTCTGCTTGTGGAACAGAGACATATGCTAGTGGAACGTATGCTTGTAATCCATATAATTGTAATGCTTATGCTTGTAATCCATATAATTGTAATGCATATAGTTGTAATCCACATTCTTGTAATTGTAGACAAGTAAGAGGTAGTTGTAAGAGTACTGGTAAAACTTGTTCTTCAGGTTACTCTTATACTGGAAATGCTGGCTGTCCTTGTAAAAAAACATATTCAAATGGTAATTGGTCTTGTGGACCAGCACATACATATTGTAAAGCTTATAATTATAAAACAGTTTGTGATACATGCTATGATACATGCTATCAAACATGTTATCAAACATGTTATCAAACATGTTATCAAACTTGTACTTCTTATAGTACTAGAAATAAATCTTGTAGAACAAGTGCTTGTGGAATAGAAAGCTATAACTATAAAACATGTCAAAGTTCAGCTTGTGGCTATGCAACATGCTGGCATACATAAAAAAGTCTAGTTTTATAGACTTTTTTTGTATTTCTATGATAAAATAGTCTTAATTGTTTGGGGGATGTAATCATGATTAAAGAAAAAGTTTTACCAGCAGATACTTTTGTAGTTTTTAATAAGACTATTCTTCATAACGAGGATCGTAAACTACTGATTATGTTATATCAACCAATTATTGGATATAAATCCATTAGTTTATACTTTACTTTATGGAATAATTTAGATCGTAGAGAGATTTATTCTAATGAATGTACACATCATCATTTAATGACAAATATGCAATTACGCCTTTCAGAGATTATAGAGGCAAGAGAACGATTAGAAGCAGTAGGATTATTAAAAACTTATTTAAAAAAACAAAATATTAATAATTTTGTTTATGAATTATATTCTCCAATTAGTGCCTATGATTTTTTAAATAATCCAGTTTTATCTACTACATTATTTAACAATGTTGGAAAATATGAGTATGAAAAAATACTAGAATACTTTAAAATACCAAAAGTTAATTTGAAAGATTATCAAGAAATTACCTGTTCTTTTACGGAT
>RKAN01000042.1 GCA_014845975.1 bacterium
TTCTTTATTCATCACTAGAATACTTAATTGTAATAAAATATATATAAATGAATATACAGTAAAAGATAAATTTTCTTTGATGAAAAGTATGAATGTATATTGCCACTTTCTAAAAATAATACTATTTTCTCTGATGTTTTATGTGAAGATGATGGTATTCTTTATCCTTATCATACGATTGCTGGATATGATCAAAAATTAGATGAATTTGTAAAAAATATCAAACAATATCAAAAAAATATCCAAAACATTAATATTAACAAAATATATGAATACTTAAAATACTATAAACATAATGAGAAAATTATAATGGAATTAGAGGAAACCGTATTGATAAATCCAGAAGTTCATTTAAAAGGAATCGTTCTAGCTGGAGGAAGTGGTACTAGACTTTATCCAATGACTGAAGGTGTTAGTAAACAATTACTTCCGGTTTATAATAAGCCTATGATTTATTATCCAATTTCAGTATTAATGCTAGCGGGTATTAAAGATATTTTAATTATTACAACAAAAGAAGATCAAGATTCCTTCAAAAGAACATTAAAAGATGGAACTGAATTTGGAGTACATTTTGAATATGTTATTCAGCCTTATCCAAATGGTTTAGCAGAAGCTCTTGTTTTAGGAGAAAAATTTATAGAAAATGATCCAGTTGCCTTAATACTTGGTGATAATATATTTTATGGAAATGGTTTTGTAAAAATGTTAAAGAATGCAGCTGTTAATGCTTCAAAAGGAAAAGCAACTAACTTTGGAATAGAAGTACCAGATCCAGAACGATTTGGAATTATGGAAGTCGAAAAAATAAATGAAAATTATAGAATTATTAGTGTTGAAGAAAAACCAGAAAAACCAAAATCTAATTATGCTATTACAGGATTATATTTTTATCCAAAAGGAGTATCTGAAAAAGCAAAAACAATTCAACCATCCAATAGAGGAGAATTGGAAATTACAACTTTAAATGATATGTATTTAAAAGAAGGAAACCTATTGGGAGAATTACTTGGTGGGGGATTTAATTGGTTTGATACAGGAACATTTGATAGCTACTTCGATGCGATATCTTCCATTAAATCAATAGAACAAAATAGAGGAAGAATAGTAGCTTGTTTAGAACAAATTGCTTATGATAAAGGTTGGATTGATAAAGAACTTTTGAAAAAAAGAAGTGAAAAGTTGTCAAAAAATAGATATGGAAAATATTTGAAAGAAATATTAAAGGAGGAAAATTAAAATGAAAAAAATAGAAACGAATTTAAAAGATTGTTATATTATTGAACCAGATAAATTCGGAGATGAAAGAGGATATTTTTCACCATTCTTTGTAGAAGAAAAAAATATTCATGAACTTTCTATGCATACTGTTGCTCAAGGTTCTAGATCTCTTAGTGGAAAGGGAATTTTGAGAGGATTACACTTCCAAGAAGACCCATTATGTCAATCAAAATTGGTAGAATGTTTAAGCGGAGGAGTATTAGACGTTGTAGTTGATTTAAGAAAAGACTCTCCAACATATAAAAAGTGGACTAGTGTAGAATTGACTCCAGAAAATGGAAGACAACTATTTGTTCCCAGAGGATTTGCTCATGGATTTGTTAGTTTAAAAGACAATACTCTTTTTCAATATTTAGTAGATAATGATTATAGAACGAATTTCGAAAATGGTATTCTATGGAATGATCCAGAATTAAACATTGATTGGCAATTTGAAAAATATGGAATTGAGACACCTATTTTAAGTGAAAAAGATAGACTTAGACAACCACTAAGTGTTGTTAATCCTAATTTCTATATGCATAAAAGATATTTAGTTACAGGATATAAAGGACAATTAGGATATGATATTGTAAGAGAATTAAATAATAGAGGAATTTATGATGTTTTAGCCTTAGATATTGATGAAATGGATATTACAAATAGTAGAAGTGTTAAAAAAATTATAGAAGAATATGAACCAGATTGTATTTTCCATTGTGCTGCTTATACACAAGTTGATAAAGCTGAAGAAAATAAAAATTTAGCTTATAAAATTAATGTGGAAGGAACCAAGAATATTACTTCTGCTGCTCATAATGTAGGAGCTAAATTAATTTATATCAGTACAGATTATGTATTCGATGGAACAAAAGAAGGAAGTTACCAGGTAGGCGATGTACCAAATCCACAAAGTAATTATGGAAAAACTAAATTAATAGGAGAAATGGAAGCTTTAAAAAATGAAAAAACATTTGTTGTTAGAACTTCTTGGGTATTTGGCGTTAACGGAAACAATTTTGTAAAAACAATGTTAAAACTAAAAGAAAATCATGACTCATTAACTGTTGTAAATGATCAAATTGGCTCTCCAACTTATACCGTTGATTTAGCGAAACTTTTAGTAGATATGAGTGAAACAGAAAAATATGGAATTTATCATGCTAATAATAGTGGCTATTGTAGTTGGGCGGAATTTGCTGAATATATTTTAAAAGATACCAATACAAAAGTAATCAAAACAACAACAGAGGATTATTATAAACCACAATATGAAAAAGCGGAACAAGAAGGAAGAAAACTTTTCATCGCTCCAAGACCAAAAAATTCTTGCTTAAGTAAGGAAAAATTAAAAGAAAATGGATTTAACGAATTACCAGAGTGGGAAGATGCTGTTGACCGTTATCAAAAAGAATTAAAAAAAATAAAACAATTGAAAAGGTAGACATTGTCTTCCTTTTTTTTAAAACCATCAATTTTGTTGTTATATAGACTAAAAACAAGTTGATAGAATTGTCTAAACATTATATAATAAATACGAGGATGATGTAGTATGAAAAATGTAATAAAAAATATAGTATTATTTCTTTTCATTATAATAACAACTATTTCTATATTTGTATATGTAATGTTAGACACAACAAAATCATTGGTAGAAGAGGACAATATAAAGAATATTATAAAAGAAATTAATATTGAAGAATTAATTGGAACAGAAACAGAAGATAAAATTTATGAAATATTGGAAAAAACAGGAATGCCTAAAGAATATGCAGATTATATTCTAAAAAGTAGTGAATTTAAAGAATATGTTGGAAAATATACAGCAGAAGGAATAGAACTTATTTTAAATCATAAAGAAGTAAAAAAATTAGATAAAAAAGAAACTACTGATGTTATTGTATCATCATGGAATCAAGCTTTAGAAGAAGCAAAGAAAAATAATATTGATGTAGAAGAATATATAACAGAAGAAGAACAAAAAGGCTATAAATTTAAAACAAAAACAGATACCGAAGTCATTTT
>RKAN01000072.1 GCA_014845975.1 bacterium
AAAGCAATTAAGAATAAAAAAAGGTTTAACAATTTACGATATGTCAAAAAAAATTGGAATTTCTGCTTCTCATTACTATTTAATAGAAAATAAGAAAAGAAATTTAACATATGAAATGGCAATTAAAATAGCTAATATTTTTCAAAAAAAACCTGATGATATTTTTTTATCATAATTTGAATAAAATGACATAATATGGTATTATAAGAATGATTAATATTTTTAGTTTCCCTTTTTGAGATCTAATTTATTCAATCAAATATCAAAAAGGAGGTACTAAAATGGAAGATAAGAAAATTGTCTGCAAAGATTGCGGTAAAGAATTTATTTTTACAGTTGGTGAACAAGAATTTTATCAAGAAAAAGGTTTTACAAATGATCCTGTAAGATGTAAAGAATGTCGCGACAAAAGAAAAGCAGAAAAAAATAATAAATAATTAAAAAAACTCTTAATTTAAGAGTTTTTTCTTTGAATTTGGTTTTCTAAATAATAATTTCTAAGTTCTTTAAATCTTTGATAATGAATGATTTCTCTTTGTCTTAAAAAAGCCAAAGGACCTAATACATCAGGATCGTTTGTTAAATCCATTAGATGCTCATAAGTTGCTCTTGCTCTTTGTTCAGCCGCCATATCACTTTCTAAGTCGGCAATAAAGTCACCTGTTGTATTAATATATGCTGCTGTAAATGGAATTCCAGATGCATCACTTGGAAATAATGCTGAATCTTGTTGAGCAAACATACCACCTAATCCAGCTGCTTTCAATTCTTCTATACTAGCATCTTTCATTAACTGATATGCCATTGAAGCAATCATTTCAATATGGGCTAATTCTTCAGTGCCAATATCGGTTAATAGTGCTTTTCCTTTATCATCTGGCATTGTAAATCTTTGATTTAGATATTGTAAGGCTGCACTTAATTCACCTGTTGGTCCTCCATATTGGGACATTAAGTACTTTGCCATTTTTAAATCTTTTTTACGAATATTAACAGGATATTCTAATTTTTTTTCATAAATCCACATATTACTTTTCCTTTCTATTTATTTTCCCATGGCCAAGGACTATTAATCCATGCAAATGGATAACGATTGTTAGCATTACTATCTGTTAAGATAGGACCATATTTGTTTTGATATTCTTCTTTTAATTTATTTGCTTCTGTTCGATATTGATTGAATAAGGTTAGCATATCTTTATCGTTTGGATAAATATCAAGATATAGGTTAATATCAATCATTGCGAAACATAAAGCGTCAAGATAGGTAAGTAATTGTGCTTGATCATTGGCAGGGGTAATGTCAGCAGGATTAATTTTATATCCGTTATAAAGATTAGGATACATATTTCCTCGAATAAATCCTTGGTAAGGATCATACAATTTAGAAGCATCTGCATCTTCTGTATATAGTGGTTGATTATAATTATTATTTTTATAGTTATAATAATCATTTCTCATATTTGAATTATTACTATTTAAATATTCATAGTAATTTTGAACTGAATCATAATTATACATGTTTATCCTCCTCTTTTTTATTATATGGGATAGGTAAAATGTTGATTGGGCACTAAACTATAATTAATTCTATTAATTTTAGAAAAAGGGTTGCGTAAAGATAAATTTATTGATAAAATATATCCTGTAACGAATGTTACATGGCGTGGTTGGTGAAGTGGTTAACACGGCGGATTGTGGTTCCGTTATGCAAGGGTTCGATCCCCTTATCGCGCCCCATTTAAGAAATAACGAGCAAGACTCGTTTTTTTTAATTTTTTACAACTAATATAGTGAATTACTATTTGGAAAAATTAGGCAAAGATAACTGTTTCTTAGAGATAATTTCTAATAAAAAAGATAAGAGATTTGATAAAGAAAATCTAACATTATTATCAATTAATACTTAAAATATGGTAAAATTATGTTGGTTATAATATTTAAAGAAGGTATAAATATGAATATTGAATTTATTGATGATGCTTACACAAGTGACGGCTTAAAAATGCCAATGGTACATTTTGAAAGTAAAGAAAAAGATATATGTGTTATTTGTGTTCATGGAATGTGTGGAACAATTGTTGATAATTATTTTGCTACCGTTTGGGGTAAATTGTTATCAGAAAAAAATGTTGGTTTTATTTATGAACACAATAGGGGTCATTCTATTGAAAATGATATAGTCATGAAAGATGGCTCGTTTAAAAGATGTGGATGTATGTATGAAATATTTGAAGAATGTATTTATGATATAGATTTAGCAATAGAAACTGCAAAAGAAAAGGGATATAAAAGAATAATCTTATTAGGTCACAGTTACGGATGTAATAAAGTAATCTATTATTGTTATAAGAAAAAACCAAATATTTTAGGTGTAATACTAGCAAGTGCTCCTGATATGATTGGTTCTCATTTATCTGTACAAGCTGATGATTATAAAGAATTACTTAAAGAGGCAAAAGATAATATAGACAATAATGAACCAACAAAATTACTTCATAAAATGATTGAAGATTATATGTATATGAGTTCACAAACTTATTACAATTGGTACAATGAAAACTCTGAATTAAATAATTTACCAGTTATATCTAATCCAGATCATTGGAAACAATTAGAAATAATCAATATTCCAATTTTTACTTTTTCTGGTTCTGAAGAAGCTGATTACTATTTACATTTAGATTTATTGAAAGAAAAGGCAACTAATTGCAATAACTTTGAATATAAGATAGTAGAAAATACAGGGCATACTTATAAAAATAAAGAACTTGAAATTGGAAATTTGATTTTTGAATGGATAGATAAGAATTTTTAGGAGATAAAAAATATGAATCAAAAAGAATATATAAAAATAACTAAAAGAAGATACAAAGGTAAATTTGGTAAAAAAGCAATTGGTAAACAAATAATGATAAATCAAATAAACAATTTTTATAATGCTTTGAAAAATTATAAACAAGAAGGAAGAAGTTACAATGTTGGAGATAGAGTATTTTAAAAAAAAGGCACTCTATTACATGGAACATATAAGAATATAGAGGGATTAGAAGAAATAGTTAATAATGGCTTAATATCAAGTTGGTTTGTGGATGCAAGACAATCTAAATATCCAAGTTCAGTTGGGGTATTGAATCTAAAACAAGATTACTATTTAGATGAATATATCAATTTTTATAGTGGTGGTACAGTAAAATATTATAATCAACATGATGATAATAGTGAAAT
>RKAN01000113.1 GCA_014845975.1 bacterium
TATAGTTGTAGTTTTTTCTGATGATAAGTTAAGTTTTAGAAAGAGATATTTGAACTAAGTTATCTATTGTAAATCTACAGTGAATTTGTCTTTTTGATAATAGAAAAAGATGAAAAAAGTATATTTAAATCAAGAAAATTATTTGGCAATGTTAATAATTTTAAGATTGCGAATCCTAAGTGAAAATTATGTTCTTCTAACAAATATGGTTTAATGGTTGGTTATGGTATTATTTGAAAAAATCTTCAGTAGTGCAAAAACATGTTGGAGTAATTTAAAATTTAACAAATATACTTGTAAATGAGAAGAACATAGCGAAAACATCAAAGTTACAAATGTTTTTTGAAAATAATAATCAATTATTATATCGTTTATTATAATATTTTATATTTCTTATTGAACCATAAAAAAGAGTTAGTTTTAGTGATAAAATATCTAAAACTACTCTTATTTTAATATTATTTTGAATGTGTTAAAAATTTTATTTTTCAAAATAGGTAGTTTTTCAACAGCCTGAAATCATTTTTTAAAAGTGATTTTTTCTATGAAACTTTAGAAACTTTAAAAGTAACTGTTTTAATAGATGATGGTTGCACATCATCTAAGTTTACAGTCAATGTGTGTGTATCTTCTTGATAAATATATTCTGCTGTGGTAGCAGTGACACCATCAATTGTAACACTATCTGTTACAAATTTGACTAATGTTCCATTTAAAATATCTGTGATAACAGGTTTTTCATAAACCTTTTCTGCTTCATTTTCAATAACAATTGTATAGGTTAAATCTCCATCTGCCCATACTGGTTTATCTGCTGTTTTTGTGATTGTCAAACCATCTACCATTGTTACAACAGAAGCAGTAGAAGTAATAGCAGTTCGAATACTATTATAATTACCAACTGCAGTAGTCGTATTTGTTAATTCAGTTTCCATAAACTCCCTCCTTATTTTTATTGTATGTTTAAAAAGAAAAAATGCTTAAAAAAAAGAATATTTATGTAATGATAATATATATTAAAAAGAAAGATTAATCATTGTGATTAACCTTATTGTATAATTATTCTTCTATACTAAAATAAATGGTAGAAAAATATTCTTCATTTGCTTCTAAGGCATCATTTGTAAGGTCTAATAATGGACCTTTTTCTGTTGACCAATTAAGTTCTTCATAATTGACATTTCCTTCATTATTATTTCCTGTAAATATTACTATTGGATTTTTTGTTAAAGTTACAACTTCATCATCAAATTTTTTAAATACTAAAGCATTTTTTAATACAAATCCATTAGAAGAAGTAAGTGGTTGATTTACATAAGCATATAATTTCCAATCAGAGCTTTTTAGTCTACTATCTACGATTCTTGTTTTTAAATCACTAGTTTTCGGGAATATTTGCGTATTATTGATGGGAGTTGGTGAAAATGATATAGAGTTGTTCACATCTAGCAGAGTTAGTTCTCCTGTAAATGGAGTTGTAATTTTTCTTGTTCCATAAAGAAAACTACTGGATACATTGGCTGTTAATTCTACAGTCGTGTTGTCCACTATAGAACTTGGTAGATTATATTCAAAGAATCCATTATCATCTGCATTTACAATTTCTGTATTACTATTATATTTGATTAATACATCTGCAAAACTATCAGTGTGTCCACTAATGGTATTTTTGGTTGAATTAATTGGATGAACATTCATAAAAACATTTCCTATTGAAAATTGTTTTCTATTTTGAAATGTTAAATTACCAACATCAGGTAAATTTTTTAATTCTTCAGTAGTAATGTTATGATGTGTAATTGTTGTCATTGTTGATGTAATAATTCCTTCTATTTGGATTAAGTCACTTTCTTTATACCAAGAATAATCAGGTAAATTATTAATATCCCCTGCTGTTGAAATCTCTGTAGAGTTTTGCCACATATTAATTCTGGAACACTTTATATTAAAAATAAGAGGATTATTTGTGTATATAACATTGGCATTTTTAGTATATATTGTAAATTTTTTAGGATTATCTAAAATAATTTTACAGTCATTACCTTTGAAATGAATATTATAGTTATCACTAGGTGTATTAATGTATGAATTTATGATTTGTAATTCAGAATCTTCTTTCATAGTTAAAGAACCAAAGATTGCCCACATTGGAACTCTTTGATGATTTTTTTCAATAAATATGAAGGAGGCTCTTTCATCAATTAAAACATTGTTAGCTCCATGAACTGTTGTAGAACTAAATCCATTTCCTGTTGTTAAATGTACTTTTGTATCGTGAAGAATTGTAAAATTTAATTTATTTGTTCCATTCATAAATTCTCTTGTATCTGTTGATATAATAACATCGCTTTTACATAGAAAAATAATGGAAGGATTAGTAGAGTCACTTCTAAAAGTGAATAGAGGAGGATTAATAGAATTACTTAATATATTCGTTTTTCCACCTATTATAATTCGCTCTGCTTCACATACTTCTTGTGACTCTATTTCATTAGTGTTTTCAATTGTAATATTAGAGTCTTTAATTTTAACAGTTCCATATGGATTAAATGATAATTGGGTTCCATTAAATGTAATATTATCATAAATAGTTACTATTTCCTCATAACTATCATCTTCTGGTACACAAATAACACCATATACATTTGTATTTATTATTTTTATATTTTTAACACAGACTTCTTTTGTAAGAGCAGTAGTAACAATAGTATCGGCAGCCTCTGAACTAATCATACCTGTTAAAGTGTGTAAATTGTTTTGATAAGTTCCATTGATTGTTATCTTTTTTTTATTAGGATTTACTACAATTCCACTTTTTAAAGTAATATCATTTTCTAAATAAATATATTCATAACCATTGTTATTTTCTAGAACTTCTTTTAATTCTTCACCAGTTGATACCGTAACCGTTTTACTATTTATTTTATTCATAAAATCACTTATCCTTTAACATAATATATGAGGATAGTATGATTTGAACAATGATATTTAAAAGGAGAGGTAGAAAATTTTTATAATATTGTAGATATTTTTTTGTATAGAAAAAAATATAATTTTATAGTAAAATAATAATTAGGAGTTGATGTTATGAAAAATAATTATATCGATCTTGGTTCATCAACAATAAAAGTTTATTGTTTTGAAGATGAATTAAAACTTATTGAGGAGCATTCTATTTATTTTAAAAATGATTTTGATGCTGAG
>RKAN01000047.1 GCA_014845975.1 bacterium
ATAATTATAACGAGAAAAAAGTTGATTTAAGTGGGTTGGATTTTTCAGGTTTGAAAATTGATGTTGATTTCGAAGATTTAATTTCTAAAAAGAATAAAAGAATAGATGATTTGAAGAGAGAAAATAGAAATATTTATAAGTCTAATAAGAATATGAAAAAAAGGCTTGGAGATATCATTATACAGTTAGAAAGAGTAAACGATGAGAATCAAAAAGCTAGATTAACTGAAGAAAAACAGAGATTAGAAACCATTCTTAGTCAAGATAATGGTTCTAGACAAGAGAAAAACAGTATTGAAATGACTGCTTTGCAGGAAGATTTAGAAGATTTAAAAAATAGAAGAGTTGATAATTCATGTGTATTAGAGCATTTGAGAAATTCTCTAGCACATGGGAATATATTCTTTTCAGATACAATCAATTTAAATGACATAGGAGATTTGGAAATAACATTTATAGATTATTATCCTGATACAACAGATGAGTCATTTAAAGGGACTATCAAATTTAGAGAATTATTAAATATATTAAGTGATGAAAAATTTATTATTAGTTTTTTTTCAAAAATAAATGAGCGAACTATCAATAATCAACCTAAGAAAAATTAGATTATATAATTATTGTAAAAACTTAAAATTCGTTAATTTTTAGATAAGTTTTTAGATACCTTCTGCTAGGTTTCCCAAGTGCTGTCGGAAGCTCCCAAGTGCATTCAATAGCCGAAAAGAGCCACAAAATGCTATGATAAGCTACCAAAATACCTACTATAAAAAGCCTTGTGGTTCAGGACGCAAATATAAACAATGTTGTGGTAAATAGCTTGTTTTATAAGGGTTTGTGAGTTTGACAATATTCAAAAAAAGGCAAAAATTATGTGCACAAATTAAAAAAATCTCCATATTATAATGGAAAAATATATGTACACATTAATAGAAACTAGCGTTCAAGCTAGTTTTTATTCTCTTTTCTAAAGATTTTTAGAAGGAGGATTTATGTCACAAGAACATGTGATAAAAAGAGGAAACCTATTTCAATATAGGTTTGAAATTGCTCTACAAGGTGGAACAAGAAAGTATATTAATAAGTCTGGATTTAAACAAAACAAGAAGCTTATGAAGCAGGAATGAAAGCGTATAACGAATGTTCAAATGTTGGTCATTCTTTCAAACCTTCTATAATGTCATTTGCTGGTTATTTAGATTATTGAATGAAAACTTATTGTGAGGTTAATCTAAGAGATAATACAATACAAGCATATAAAAATAACATAAAAAATTAACATTAATTACATTCTAATGTAATAAGAAATCAAGATTTATTCTTAGCCTTCATATAATTTATGATATAATGAACGTAGGTGGTTTTATGTCTAAAGTTTCTAATGTTATAACTATGTTAGAGTTGTTACAATCAGGAAGAAAATATAGTATTAATGAACTTTCTAATAAACTCGAAGTTTCAGAAAGAATGATTAGAGTATATAAAGAAGATTTGGAAAAAGCTGGAATATATATAGATACAATAATGGGCCCATATGGGGGTTATGTATTAAACCAATCGGTTCGTATGCCTATTAGAAAATTTAAAATGAAAGATGCAAAATTATTAGATAGGTACATTGCAAATGAAAAAAATAAAGACATAAAAGAAGAACTAATATTACTTCAGGATAAAATTAAAGGTATATATGTAGGAAGTAAACAAGAAGAAAAAGAATTAAATTTAAAAGATGAAATCGGTAAGAAGTATAATTTATTAACAAGAGCTATAAAAGAAAAGAGAAAAGTTAAAATATTATATTATTCTTACGGTAAAGGTGAAAATGAAAGAATAATTAATCCAGCAGAAATGTTTTTATTTCAAGATGGTTGGTACTGCGCAGCTTTCTGTGAAAAGAAACAAGACATTAGGCATTTTGAATTAAAAAGAATAATAAAGTACGAATTATTAGATGAAAAGTATGAGTAGACGAAATATTACCTCTTTTTGAGTTATATTGAACTTGAAAGGAGATTTTTTATGGAAAAAAACATGAAAGTTAATTTTGATTTTTTAAAAACAAGGGTGATAGATTCATTAGACAATACTGACTTAGAATTTATTAGAAATGAATTATCTAAATTAGGTGAACCAACATTATTTAGTGGTGTTGGAGGATCAAGCGTAGTTAGTGAATTCGGCGCTAAAGTTATTAATACTAAAAATGGTATCATTTCAGTAAATAGTGAACCAAGAGATTTTTTATATCGAAACAATGGTACATTTAGAAATGTAGTAGCATGTAGTTATAGTGGAAATAATTATGGAGTAGAATTAGCATTTTTAAAAGGCTTAAGAAAATACTTGTTATCTAGCAATTCATTTGATGATAGTGGTGTGACTTATTTAAAATATGGTGCTACCATTGATAAAGAAAGAAGTTATATATCACTTGGTGCGACATTGATTCCTATAAGTATATTAATGAACTATTATTTAGATGGAAAAAACAATCCAATGTTAGATTGTATAGGAGAATCATCATTCAATTTTGATTTAGAAAGTGATGTTTATGAAATATTCAGTGGCTATGATACCAGTACCGCATCAAAGTACTTAGAATCTACAATGGTTGAATCTGGTATTGGAATACCTATTGTTCATGATAAATATTCTTATTGTCATGGAAGAAGTACACTAGGTATTAATTATAATGGTATAGCGATTTATTATAATAGGAATACTGAATTCGATCTAATGATATTGGAGGAACTTAAAAAGTATTATAGTATGATCATCACTATTGATTCTAAATTTAAAGATCAAATACTAGATGATTTTCAGATGCTTATCCAAAGCATATATCTAACAAAGTATATTGCAGAGAAAAAATTAAAAGATTTATCCAAAATAGAATATTCACCAATAGTAAAAAAATTGTATAAATATAGTGGGCAAATTTAAGCACACTAATTTTTCTATTTATGTTCAGTATGTTACTTAGTTTTTAAAATTATAGT
>RKAN01000121.1 GCA_014845975.1 bacterium
AACAATATAAAGATAAAAATGGTGTGGATAGGACTAACCTATCCTTTTTTAGTGCAAGAATGTACATAGAATATTCTTATAAAATTAATATACATATTGGTAAAGATGTTTATGTCGAAGGTATCCCAAAAGGCTACATTGACAAAAATGGTCATAGACAAAACTATATCCATATTTTAAAAATAAATGAAATAGAAGTTAATAAAGAACCACCACTTTATGGTGATGGATATTGGAATGGTCAAAAGATTGAAAGTAATGATGCTTCACCAGAAGAACAAGCAGAAATGGATAGAATGATTAATGAAATAATTGGAGGTGATTAATGTGAATGCACAAGAAACATTAAAAATAATAACTAAACAATGGTGTAATTTATCTGATCTAATGAAATTACTAGGTTGTGGCAGAAATAAAGCTTTAGATGTTAAGAAACAAATAAAAGAGAAGTTAATAAGTGAAGGATATTTTATTCCTAGCAATAATCTGCCTATGCAAGCCGTTGTTGATGTTTTAAAAATTGATATTAACAGATTAGAGAAAATAATAAGTATAATAAAATAGGCTTTAACTATGATATAATGTATATATCTAGGAGGGTTTTGATGAAAAAGAGAAGTAAAGTAATAATTGACCTAATTAACAATAATATAAATATTGAGCAAGCATTTGAAATATTAGATCTTTTATTGGAAGATAGTAATAACGAAAAAATTAAAACATGGCTAAATAATGAAATAAATGGTTATGAAAATGAAAAAGACGTCCCACAGTATAGAATACTAAATGCTAATGTGAAAGGAAATTACATAGCAGGTAGATTTCAATGCACTCATCAAGATATACCATTAAAACCAGAACATGTTAAAGAATATTCAAAAATAAACATAACAGCATCTGTTTCACAAATCATGCAGTTGTCTAATGCTGAAAAAGAAGGAAAAAGTCATTGCTTATCAATCCCGTTACACCAACTTATCGCACAAGACATTTCGCTAATTAATGGAGATGTGATTAGTGCATATAGAGAATTATCTGTTTATGCACTAACAAATCTATTATCAAAAATTAAATTAAAATTAATATCTATATTTAAGGAATTAGAAAAACAATACGGTAATTTAGATGATTATTATATTGATTTTACCGATAAAAGAAAAGAAGAAAATACTGTAAAATCATTAATAACAATAATTAATGATAATTCAAAACATATAGGTGACAACAATACAATTAAGAATAGTATCATAGGTGATGACAATGAAAATTAATATAGGAAACAATAACAGAATCAAGAATTCAACTATAGGAAATAATAACAATAATAATTCAAAAGATAAAGATAATAAAACCATTAAAATAATTATTGAAATTGTTGTTGGTCTTATAGTTGCATTTATAGTATATAAACTTGGATGGAATTAATAATTATTTAACACTCTAGATTAGTCTAGAGTTTTTTTATGCATAAAAACGTGCTATATTATATGTGTATAAGAGGTAACTCGGTATAGCACGATAAGGAGGAATAATTAATGGCTGTACTTCAGTTACCAAAAGAAAGAGCTACCAAAGATGGTAGACGTTGGTATTTTTATGACAAGATAAAAGTTGATGGTAGAACCAAAGCATATATGTCTAAAAGTTATATGACTAGAAATGAAGCTTTAAAAGCCGAAAGAGATTTCTTAGTAGGCTGTCAAACTAAAGAGATAAACATTACTTATATGACATTTAAACAGTTATATGAAGAGTTTTATGAGTATAAGAAAGATAAAGTAAAAGTAACTACTCTAAGATCATATAGAAGAAATATAATGCAATTAAGTGAGTTTTATGAACTAAAAATTAAAGATATAAGAATTGAGCATTATATAGCGTGGAAAAAAAGAATAGGAAATTTAGATTTAAGAGATAAAACTAAAAATGGTTATTATAAATTATTAAAGACTATTCTTAACTATGGAACTAAATGGCATGACTTTAACTTCACTTCTATCTATAACAAAATGGAAAAGTTTAATAATCCAAATAAACCACCACAAGAAATGAAATTCTATACTTGGGAAGAATTTAAACAATTCATATCAGTAATTGATGATATTAAGTGGAAAGCACTATTTGAAGTATTATTCTTTTGCGGTCTTCGCAGAGGAGAGCTCAGAGGATTATCTTGGGATAATATAAACTTTGAAGATAAAACTTTATCTATTGTAAAGAATGTTACTAATATGTGTGGAGACCACGGTTATTGTCAAATTACTACCCCTAAAACAAGAACTAGTACAAGAACATTACCTATGCCAGATATTCTTGTTAATGACCTTAAAAAATTAAAAGAATATAATATGAAACATCAATATCAGTTTACACAAAAATATTTTGTCTTTGGTGATATTAACCCTATTCATCCAGATGTACTTAGAAGACATAAAAATGAGTATGCTAAAAAAGCTGAAGTTAAAGAAATTAGAATTCATGACTTCAGACATCCTTGTGCATCTCTACTTATAAATAATGGAGCTAATATTATGATTGTTGCTAAATATTTAGGTCATACTAAAATAGATGAGACATTTAATACTTATTCCCATCTATTTAAAAATCAACTAAACGAAATAATTAATATTATAGACAAACTAAATTAAAATGGGTACCTATTTGAGTACCTAATACATATATCAAATGGCTTAAAGACCTTATAAACAAAGTATCCCGCCATATAGACGGGATTTCAGGGGGGACATTGGTAAGGGTTTTTACTTAATTATTCCCCTTTAAAAAGATTTATTTTTAACACATTTTGTCATTCTAAATCACTTTTAATAACTCTAAAGCTTAAAATTATAAGATATTAATAAGCGGTAGAATTTGTTGTTAATAACTATGCCATTATCAACCGATTATTAT
>RKAN01000088.1 GCA_014845975.1 bacterium
CAGCATCGGTAAAGATGATACCACTAATGAACCAAGGAATTAGAAAAATTATAAATTTTAAAATATTTTTCATATCACACCTCTTTACACATTTTATGAAGAGGATTACAATTATATTACAGGAGGTACATATGGAACAAATCGTAATTAATAAAAATGATGAATTAGTGATGAAGTTACTTCATTACTTTATTACAGAAATGGAATATAGTCCTATTGTATTACATGGAGCAAAAGATGAAATATGGTTAGAAAAATTAGATGGTGACTATAAAATTGTAAGAATTGTTTCAAATTATATTCATAATAATGATCAACTGAATTTTGATTTATTTCGTACAAAACAAATTATGAAACAAATCCAGAAAAAAACTTTTTCATTTTCTATGAATACTCTTAGTTTATTTGTTAATTTAGGAGAAAATGTAGATCTCAACCCTTATATTCATACAGAGGATATAGATTGTGCTTCAATTAATACAATCAAGGATTTTAAAAAATATGATTTTATTATGGAGTCATTTCCATCAATTACTAAAAAAACTTCCTTTAAAGAAAAAGGCGCAGATTTATTTTTCAAAATAACTGGCGAAATTACGAAAAAAAATGAACAAGAGTCTGTGAAAGCAGAGGAAGTTTTTAAAATCAAAAAACCAATCATCACATATATTTTGATTGCTATTAATGTACTTATTTTCTTTTTCTGTCACATGAATAATGGCATTTTGAATTCTCTTTATTTATCAAAAGATTTAACAGGTGAGTATTACCGTCTTATTACTGCTGCATTTACTCATTATGATTTCTTCCATTTGTTATTTAATATGTATGCGCTTTATATTATTGGATCTCAAATAGAAAGCTTCTATGGTAAAAAGAAATTTTTGATTATCTATTTATTTAGTGCATTAACAGCAAGTTTAATGTCTATCACATTTATGTCAAATAATGGAGCAAGTTTAGGGGCTAGTGGAGCAATCTTTGGCTTATTTGGAGCTTTACTTTATTTTGGATATCACTACCGTTTATATTTAGGTACTGTATTAAAATCACAAATTATTCCTTTGATTATTTTTAATTTATTATTAGGATTTATGATTAATGGTGTTGACAATGCCTCTCATATTGGAGGACTAGTTGGTGGAATTTTAATCTCTATGGCTTGTGGTGTAAAATATAAATCTAAATTATCAGAAAAAATAAATGGAATAATTCTTTCTATCATACTAGTATCATTTTTAATTTATACAGGGTTATTTATGGCTTAATAAGTAAATAAAATGTGTTTACTTATTTTTTTAAATAAGCGATATTTATCATAAAAATATTTATAAATTTGACAAATGTAAGAAATATGATAAAATAATTGACATTAAAAAGGGGAATTAAAATGAATAATCAAGAAAAAAATAGAATCAAGTTTAATGAATATATCGATAAAAAAGCAAAAAAAATTGAAAAGCAAGAAAAGATAAGATTTATTAATCTAAAAAAATTTATAAGGCCAGCATTAAGAACAATCTTAAAGCTTCAAAGAAAAGTAAATCACCAAACTGTAGAAATTATTCAATATACAAAAACACCGATAAATCAACAAGTAGTATTTGTTGTATCACATATTGGTAAATGGGATTTCGAAATAGTAAATGAACAAATAAAAAGTCACTTTTTTGTTATTGCAAGTGATTTTATGAATATGAATGGAACAATAGGCGGGCTTTTTATGAAAGCTAATGGTGTTGTTTTCGTAGATGTTGACAACAAAGAGGATAGAAAAAATTCTTTAAAATTTTTAAAACAGGTGATTGAACAAGGTGATAATGTGATGATATTTCCTGAGGGAACTTGGAATTTGGATGAAAATCACATAATTAATGATATTCACTTTGGTGCTGTTGATATTGCTTTAGAAAAACAAGCGATAATAATTCCTATAGCGATAGAACAATTTGGAAAAAGGTTTGTTATAAATATGGGAAATGTTTATAATCCTACTGAAATAAAAGAACAATTTACAAACATATCATATGAAAAATTGAAGGATAATTGTCAACTGAAAGCTAGGATAAAATTAGCAACAAATAAAATTTTAAGAGATCAACTTGCAACATTAAAGTATGAAATTTGGGAAAGAGAAGGGGTTTATGAAAGACGTGAAATTTCTCCTGGATATTGGCAAGATTTTATTGAGCAAAGAAAAAAAGAGTGGCCTGGTTATTCGATGACTGAACAGTACAGAAATGGTTGCTTTCCAAAAGAAAAAAAGGACTATGTAGATATGATTAATCAACTTCAGAATATGAAAATAAGAAAAAATAATGAATTCTTATTTATGAATAAAGAAGATTTTATAAAAAAATATACAAAGAAATGAGAAAATAGTTTTATCTTTCTTTTTTTTTATTATATAATAAATATAAGGTAGGTGTGCTATGGAATTATTAAGTTTTCCCATTTGTGCAGTATTAATATCATTACTAATTAATATTGTTTATTTTTCTAGACATAGAGTTTCTAATTACGAAACAAAAATTTATGGAGGATTGTTACAAACTAATTTAATAGAATCTATATTTGCATTTTTAGGTTTAATATTCATAATAAAAAATATTGATTCTGTTTATAATGAATGGTTGGTTAAAATTGATTACATCATGATATTACTTTGGAGTTTTATATTATCATTGTATGTTTTTTATCTCAATTTTTCTGAAATAAAACATAGAAAAAAATTTATAGTTGCATATTCCTTGCTAAATATATGTATATCTTTATTAATTTTATTTTCTGATGTTTCTATTGAGTACAATAATGGAGTTATTAATACATTTGGCTTATCAACAAGTATATTATTCTTTATGGTTTTTGTTTATATTATTTTTATAATTTT
>RKAN01000106.1 GCA_014845975.1 bacterium
ATAATATTGACTTTATTAACATTAAATACTAAGGCAAGTGCTAATTTAATTCCAGATGAAGCTATTAGACTTAGAGTTTTAGCAAATAGTAACAGTGAATATGATCAACAAATCAAATTAGAAATAAAAGATCAAATTCAAATAGATTTATACAATTTATTAAAAGATACAAAAGGAATAGAAGAAGCACGAAAAATCATAAAAAAAAATATTCCAAATATTAGTAGTAAAGTAGAAAAAATATTAGAACAAGAAAATTATCAAGAAAGATTTTCTATAGATTTTGGCTCTCATTACTTTCCAGAAAAAGAATTTAAAGGTATTACCTATGAAGAAGGTTATTATGAATCGCTATTAATAACACTTGGAAAAGGAGAAGGAAATAATTGGTGGTGTGTTCTATTTCCCCCACTTTGTTTAGTAGAAGCAGAAGAATCTGACGAAGTAGAATATAAATTTTTCATCAAAGAATTAATCGACAAATATTTATAATTAACATAAAAAGAGAATCTCCTAAGTACTATTATTTAGGAGGTTTTTATATGTCATTACTTATTGTTATAGCAGTAGCAATTTCACTCAGTATGGATGCTTTTAGCTTATCTTTAGCCTATGGAACATTGAATATGGAAAAAAGTCAGATAAGATTACTTTCAATTATTGTTGGAATATATCACTTGATAATGCCTCTTTTAGGAATGACAGTAGGTGCTACAATTATTCATTTACTACCCATTTCTCCTAGCATTCTAGTTTTTATAGTATTATTATTAATTGGTATAGAAATGATTTTAGAATCATTTAAACAAGAAAGAAATATAAAAATATTAAATTTAATAGAAATGTTAATTTTTGGTTTTGCTGTGTCTTTAGATAGCTTTTCCGTAGGATTAGGACTTGATATTATCTATAAACCTGTTATATTAGCGGCTATTATTTTTATGCTATCTAGTTTTACTTTTACTTATTTAGGATTAACATTAGGTAAAAAAATAAATGATTCTGTTGGAACAATTTCTACTATATTTGGAGGAATTGCCTTAATTATAATAGGATTAATCTATGCATTTTCATAGACAACATTTTAAAAAAATATTATAATAGAATATGAAATAACAAATTTAATAGATAAGAATAAACTAAAGTAGGAGGGTTCAATGAAACAATTAATTATCGAAGGTGGTCATGAATTATCTGGAACGATTCCAATTAGTGGAGCAAAAAATAGCGCTGTTGCTTTAATTCCAGCAGCGATATTATCTGATGAAGTCGTAACTATAGAAAATGTTCCAAATATTTCTGATATAGATGCTTTAAAAGAAATTTTAGAATATCTTGGTGCAACAGTAGAAAGAAATCAAACTTTAATAAAAATTGATCCGATGAATATTAAAAATAAAGAAATACCTGAAGAAATATCAAAAAAATTAAGAGCTTCATATTATTTTATGTCATCCTTATTAGCGAAATATAAAAAGGTAGAAATGTATTTCCCAGGTGGTTGTAACATTGGTAGTAGACCTATTGATCAAACACTAAAAGCATTTCAAGCATTAGGAGCAACCATAATAGAAGAAGATAATAAATATACAATAACAGCAGAACAATTAGTAGGAAATGATATTTATTTAGATATGCCAAGTGTAGGTGCTACAATTAATACAATATTAGTAGCTACAAAAGCAAAAGGAAAAACAAAAATCTATAATGCTGCAAAAGAACCAGATGTTGTTAGTGTTGCGACATTTTTAAATAATATGGGAGCAAAAGTAACAGGAGCAGGTACCAGTCAAATAGAAATAGTTGGTGTAGATTTCCTAAGAGGATGTTTTACCGAAGTAATTCCTGATCGAATTGAAGCAGGAACTTACTTAATAGCTGGTGCATTAGTAGGAAAAGAGTTAACAATAACAAATGTAATTCCAGAGCATTTAGAGGCTTTGACAAATAAATTACAAGATATGGGTTATCAATTAGATATAGGCTCCGATTTTATTAAAATAAAATCTATAACAAATCCAAAATCAGTCAAAATTAAAACATTAGGTTATCCAGGTTTTCCTACTGATTTACAACAAGCAATGACAACTTTATTAACACAATGTAATGGCTTATCAATTGTAGAAGAAACAATTTATGAAAATCGATTTAATAATGTAAAGTACTTAAATAAAATGGGGGCAGATATTAATATAGAGGGTAGAAAGATATTTATAAATGGACCAACTAAACTAAGAGGTGCAACAGTAGAGGCAACTGATTTAAGAGCTGGTGCATGTATGGTACTAGCTGGTTTGACTGCACCAGGAACTACAACAATTACATCTGTAGAACATATATTAAGAGGTTATGAAAATATTGTAAGTAAATTAGAACATGTTGGTGCTAAAATAAGATTAGAAGATATATAATTTAATAGAGTAAATACTCTATTTTTTTTAGGAGGTTTTTATGAAATTAAAAACAATAATCACCTTAATAATCATTATTTTTCTTGTTTTTATCATATACTGTTTCAATTTAGATAAAAAAATTTATTATGTAAATATATCTGATTTAGAGTTTAAGAAAGTGACTTCTTATAATGAATTATTATCTCAAAGACTAGAAAAAGACAATCGATTAGAAAAATATATTAATAATTTCACAGATAAGGATTATAGAGTTACTGATTTAATTAGAGATATAGAAACAAATAAAACAATTAAAATCAAAGAAAAAGAACAAACCATTCAAAATGCTTTAATTAAATCAGATATTCTAACAATTAAAATGGGTGATAATGAATTAAATTATAAAATTGATAACTCAGAAATCAATGAATTATTTGAATATAGTGATACATTGTTATCCGATTTACAACAATTATTTGAACTTCTT
>RKAN01000094.1 GCA_014845975.1 bacterium
ATTCTTCTTTAAGTTCTTCTAAATTATCTTTCGTAAGTAACTGTTTAAATTTTTCATCACTAATAGCAATGACATGATCACCGCCATATATATCAACTACATCTTGAATTTGTAAATTAAAAGCAGAATTTTCTAATATTTCTCCATTGTTAATTCTAGAAGAATATTCCATTAAATTAAATTGCCTTACAACAATTTTATCTTGTTCATCTGCAGAAAATCCAAAATGAATTTTATCACTGATATCATCTAAATACTCTGATTGTGCTTCAGAAATTGATAAGCCTTGATATTTTTTTAATAATTCTGATTCGGTAATAGAATACCCAACAGCATAAGCATCTTCTGAAGTTAATATTTCTATATCTTCAATCGATAAATATCTAGTTCCAATATGATCTTCAAAAGATTTGTCCTCTAACCAGTAACCCTTAAGAATTGTAACTGGATGAAATAAGTAAATTCCATAATCAACATATTCTCTTTTCATCAAAACTGCATAGTATTCTTCACTCATATAATTTCCCCCTAAATACACAAAAAATCTATAAATGTAAGGGCGAATTTTTCGCGGTGCCACCTTACTTCATAGATTTTTCTACCTCAATATCCTTAACGCGAATACACGATTATTTTTCCGTTTGTTGTCTTCAATCATTTTATTTAAGATATTTTCACCAACCATATCTTCTCTAAATAAATTAAAATGTTTACTAATCCAAACAAATAATTTTTTTTATTATACTACAAAATCATTATTTTGTTAGTGTTTTTAAATATTTTTTTTGATTTTTTTGTTTGATTTCATAAAAATCTAACATATTTTGAAAAGCAAATCCTTGATTGAATTGATAATCTTTTCCAATTTGTTCCATTAATTCTACCATATTCATTTGAAAAGTAGAATTTAATATATCATAAAATTCAGGATATTCTTTAATAAGAAGAGAAATGCTGGTACCACATAATCCGAATATTGGATTATAAAGAACTCCATCAAATTTGTTTGCACAGCAAGAAAAATCATAAACAGGAGCTAAATCAAAATAATTTGTTATCTTATTTTGCTCAAATTGTAAATTAAGAATATGTCTATCTTGTTGAGCCATATAAATATCTAAACTAAATAATTGAAATAAATGGTTAAGGAAATTCTCTTTATTTTTTTCATCAATACACAACGTTGTTAAATTTTCAATATTTTGTAAAGACATACCATATGTTAAAATCATAACAGGAAGAGTATCTGTATAAAAATAATTATTTTTTTCATTTTTAAAATTGAAAGAAGCAATTCCTAAATGTTCTGTTCTAGCAATTTTGTATGTAATAGTTTGTAATCCTATTTTTTTAGCAATATAGGTTCCTAATAATTCATCTATTGATATTTTTTCTTTAAAGTACATATAACGATTTTGATAGAAATAAATCATATTTAAGTAGTGGTTTAAACTTTTTTTAGAATAATTCTTAGTATCGCCAAAAATAAGTTTTTTCTCTTTTTTAGTCAGTGTGCTTTTTTCTAATTGAATAATTGGTGTATCTTTATCAATTAAATTATTATCAAAATTCATAATACTACTCCTTTTTTTCATTTATTATATTTTTTTTATTGTTTTTGTCAAGAAAAAAAGGCTTATTGCCTTATTTTCCGGATATAATTTTTTTCATTTTTTCTTGTGCTACAGCAATACTATCAGTATTTGGAATCATAACATAATCTTTTACAGTTCCCATATGTACATAACCACTGGAATCTCTTCCTGTTACAGATTGTTGTTCAAATGTCCAACTTGCGCCATTTACAGTATCTCGAGCTAATTCTGTCACAATATCTTTTGATAGATTCGTTGTATATAAATTACTAACAGCATTTAAGATATTAGAATAGTTTGTAATATTATCTGCATTTGCCATTTTTTTAAATATACTAATCATAATATCTTGACAATTTCTTTGTCTTTGACGATCTCCATCAGCAAAAGCTTTTCTTTCTCTTGCTATTGTTAATATTTCAATTCCACTATATGTTCTGCAACCTTTTGTAACCGTTAATTTTTTACCTTTTTTATCATCATAATCTCCCATTATCATAGCATGTGTTGTTGTATAACTACTATTTGAACAGAATTGAACACCATTTAAAGTATCTACTAAACCAACAATACTTTCTGTATTAATTTTTATATAATAATCAATATTAATTCCAAAGATATCTTCTACAGTTTTCCTAGATGTATTAATACCAAAGTATCCAACATATCCTAGTAATTCTTTCATTCCTTTTCCACTTATTGTAACATAGTAATCTCTAGGTAATGAAGTAAGTAATATTTTATGTGTTTTTTTATTAATCGTTACAACCATATTGAAATCTGTATTTTTTTCAGTAAAATCAACGCCACCAATGTAAACACTAAATGAATTTCCATCGTCAACGATTTCTTCTTGTTCTTCTTCTACTTCTAAATCAAATTGACCAACAATTTTATAATCATCATGATTAATAGAGTTTTCTGTTAATGCCTTATAAATATTTTCTTCAATAATAGTAGCAGATATTTTTTTTAGTTTTAAGTCTTTCAATAAAGATAATATATCATCATATTTTTCTTCTTTAATTTCTACTTTTTTATTTAATTCTTTTAAAGCTTCTTCTATATTTGGAATAGCTTCATAATAACCTACTGATTCATCTTTTAAATCTGATATTTCTTCCAGTTCTGAATTTTTTAATGCAACTATATAATAAGTATTGGTATATGTTTTAACAGCATTATCAAAAGCTTTATTTAAAAAATTATTAGTTGTAGAAATATAATAAGTACCGA
>RKAN01000009.1 GCA_014845975.1 bacterium
GGACATTCATACTAGAAACAGATTCCGAAAATATATTGTTCCAGAATTAAAAAAAGAAGATCCTAATGTTCATAAAAAATTTTATAAGTTTAGTACAATGTTATTGCAATATAATAATTTTATCGACAAACAAGTAGAAGAAATTATTCCTAGAGTATACCCACAAAATATATTAAATATAGAAGAATATTTAAAATTAGATTATGTAATTGCGATGAAAGTTATATATTATATTTTAGAAAAAATATATCAAGAAGATTTGATGTTAATCACTAATCATCATGCTGAATTAATCTATCATTTAATAAAATCAAGGAAACCAAATTCATATATCTATCTCCCTAATAATTTAAAAGCAATCAAAAGTTATAATGAATTAGTTTTTGTGAATGAGCCAATGAAAGACGATGAATATGAAATTGAAATTATTCAATATTTAAATCTTCCAAATGGTAAAAATATAGAGGTTGTAGATGTTTCTAATCAAACAGATAATAATGTTTGTCGATTAAGTATGGATGATGTAAAATTTCCACTTCGTGTTAGAACAAGAAAAAATGGAGATAAAATTCATGTTAAAGGAATGTTAGGTAGCAAAAAAATCAATGACATTTTTATCAATGAAAAGATTACGGTCCCAGAACGTAACACTTGGCCTATTGTAGTAGATTCAAATGATGTTGTTGTTTGGCTGCCAGGACTTAAAAAGTCAAAATTTGATAAAACAAAATCAGAAAAGTATGATATAATACTTAAGTATTATTAAGAAAGGAGCCTTTTATGAATAAAAAAGCAGTAAAAAAACAAGCTATTCCTTATTTAATATTAGGATTATTTATCATTGGAGTTTTATTCTTTATGAATATGGCCAATAATACAATTGAAATATTGAGTTATAATGAATTTGCAAGTCAAATAAAAGATGTAAAAACTGTTACAATTACACCAAGTATTAAAGGTGGAGTATATGAAATAACTGGGCAAATGAAAAATTATGATAAAAATAAGTATTTTTATATCAAAACTCCTTTGTCAGAAGAAGTTGTTTCTCAAGTACTAACAGCATCTGTAGAAAATAATTTTACAGTCATTACAGAATCCGATCCAAGTTCTAGTACACTTTTACTTTTCTTAGTAAATGTTCTTCCAATTGTGATCTTAGTAGGAGCTGCATTCTTCTTCATTTCAAAACAAATGGGAAGTGCTAATAAATCTATGGATTTTGGAAAGAGTCGTGCTCGTTTAAGTGAGGATTCTAAAAAAGTAACATTTAATGAAGTTGCTGGATTAACAGAAGAAAAAGAAGAAGTTCAAGAATTAATTGATTTCTTAAAAAATCCAAAGAAATTTACTTCTATGGGAGCCAGAATTCCAAAAGGAGTTTTATTACAAGGTCCTCCAGGAACAGGTAAAACATTATTAGCAAGAGCTGTAGCTGGTGAAGCGAATGTTCCATTTTATTATATTAGTGGATCTGATTTCGTTGAGTTATTTGTAGGAGTTGGAGCTAGTCGTGTTAGGGATATGTTTAAACAAGCAAAACATAATTCCCCTTGTCTAATATTTATTGATGAAATTGATGCAGTAGGTCGTCAAAGAGGAGCTGGATTAGGTGGTGGACACGACGAACGTGAACAAACACTAAATCAATTATTAACAGAAATGGATGGTTTTGGAGCAAATGAAGGCATTATTATTATTGCTGCAACAAATAGACCAGATGTACTTGATCCAGCTTTACTTAGACCAGGTCGCTTTGATAGACAAATTACAGTAAATTTACCAGATGTAAAAGGAAGAGAAGAAATTCTTGAAGTACATGCAAAAGGTAAAATATTTGCAAAAAGTGTAAATTTAAGCAATATTGCAAAACGTACTATCGGTTTCAGTGGCGCAGATTTAGAGAATTTATTAAATGAAGCTGCATTATTAGCAGTCCGTAAAGGAAAAAAATGCATTTCTATGGTAGAAATTGATGAAGCACATGATCGTGTTTTAATGGGACCTGCTAAAGTAAGTCATAAATATAATGATAGAGAAAAGAAAACCGTCGCTTATCATGAAGCAGGACACGCTGTTATAGGAATTAAATTAGAAGGTGCAAATGAAGTACAAAAAATAACGATTATTCCAAGAGGTCAAGCAGGTGGTTATAATTTAATGCTTCCAAAAGAAGAAACGTATCTATCTACTAAAACAGAATTACTTGATTCTATTAGTGGTTTATTAGGTGGTCGAGTTGCTGAAGAATTAATGTTCCATGAAGTTACAACTGGTGCTCATAACGATTTCGAAAAAGCTACAAAAATTGCTCGTGCTATGGTAACCGAATATGGTATGAGTGATTTAGGACCTGTTCAATTTGAACAACAAGAAGGAAGCGTTTTTCTTGGTAGAGATTATAATAAAAGTCGTAACTTCTCTAGTCAAGTAGCCTTTGAGATTGATCAAGAACAAAGAAAAATTATTAATGAGTGTTATGAAATTGCTAAGAAGATTATTTCAGAAAACATGGACTTATTAAATCTTATTGCAGAAGCATTATTAGAAAAAGAAACTATTACAAAAGAACAAATTGATTATTTGGTAGAACATGGATGTTTACCAGATGAAGATGGAGAAATCGATGCAAGTGATTTTGAAGAATTAAGTTATGAAGACTTAAAACTTTCAGAATTAAAAGAATTAGCAAAAGAAAAAAACATAAAAAATTATTCTACTATGACAAAAGAAGAAATCATTAAAGCATTAGAAGACGAATAGGTCTTCTAATTTTTTTGTCAAATGGATAGCATATTCTT
>RKAN01000011.1 GCA_014845975.1 bacterium
GAGGAATCTATTCAAGGAATTTATTATATATGGGATGCAATTCGCTATCGATTACAAAAAGAACCAAAATCAAACAAAATACGAATATCTTTTAATGTCTTCCTTGTTATTTCGTTTTCTTTTGGTTCTTTTTGTAATCGATAGCGAATTGCATCCCATATATAATAAATTCCTTGAATAGATTCCTCCGATTCGATTTTTTCATAACCAAGTTCTTGCATTAACTCCTTACTTACCTTTAATAACTGTAAAGAATTGATTGGATTATTTTTAATATAATACCCTAATGTGAAAAGAAAATCTGACTGTTCATATGCTTCTCGATCACAAATAAATAAATTTTCTAAAATTATATTTTGTGTATCAGTTAGTTCTTTCTCTTCTTCAAAACAATTATTAGCAACCTTTTGTGTTGTTAAATAGTTTTGTCTTTGATAGTGTTTTAAATAATTTTGTAAATTATTTAAAATATTCATATGAATATTTATTTTTTGATAATTATCTTTCTTTTTTAATTGATCTAATTTGTTAATTAGATTATTACAACTTAAAATTAAATCTTCAAGATTTCGAACTAGTAATTTTTGATTTTCTGAATTTTTTGGAACCTCTAAATCTTTTATTTTTGCTTCCAACTCTTTTATTTGAGTGATAGTAGAAACAATATTAGTATGATAAATCTCATCTATTTCCGCTAATTGTATTTTTGAAATAGGAACTACAAATTGTCTTTGTTTCTTCTGTTCTTCTTTTGTAACACATTTTCTAGTTAGTTTCTCAGAAATCAAATCATTTAACAAACAATCTGTAAATTTAATTCTTATTTGAATATCAGGTAAAGAACTATACTTTTTAGAATTTCTACAAGTTATTTTAAAGGCTATTAAATTGTTTTTTTGCTGCCCATAATATTTAATAAAAGTTGTAAGATTTGAAGCAGACAATGATCTAATGCAATCTTTTCTAGTTGTTTCATTTTCCAAATCTTTTTGCAATGATTTTTCTTGATCAGACAATTCAATTTTATCGTTTTTTGCCTTTTTTACTTTTTTCTTTTTGATAATTGTTATATTTTTATTTTCTTTTACAATATGATTATGAACAGTTTCTGGTTTTGTCGTTTTTTTCAATTGTTCTTTTAAGTAAGAAATAATATTTTTAGTATAGCGAATATTTTTCCAAACCCCCACTAAAAACAATTCTGGAGTTTCTTTTTTACTTTCAATCAAATCTTGTCTTTGTATTTGAAATAACTTTAATAGATATTCATAAATAGATTTTTTATCTTCATAGCTCTCTATAAATGACTCAAAATTTAAAATAAATTCTTCTAATGTATCATGCTTTTCATATTCAAAAAATAAATCTAATTCTTTCATAAAACCACCCTATTTTCTTAAGTTTTCACTTACAATTTGTTCTTCTTTTGTAAGTTGCTTAATTCTTTCAACAATTCTTCTTGCTTTTACTTCTGATACGCCATCCTTTGTAATACTTAAATGTTTTTCTAAAGATTCTAAGCTTAAATTTGAAGTAAAAAATGTTGGTAAATGCTCTTCCATACGGTATTGTAAAATAGGACAAAGAATTTCATCACGACTCCAAGCGGTCATATTCTCTGCGCCTATATCATCAATTAATAAAATTGGTACTTGTTTAATTAAATCAAATTTTTCTGAAAAAGTATCCTGATTGAAACTACTTTTCAACATTCTTAAATATTCTGGCCAAAAGATTATTGCACTTTTTATATTTTTCTTAGCCAACTCATTCAATGTAGCTGAAATTAAATAAGTTTTCCCGCAACCAAAATTACCATTCAAGTAAAGTCCTTTTGGGTTTTTTCTATTTTGATAATCTTTAATAAAAGTTAATAAATATTTTATAGTTTTAAATCTTCTTTCATCCTCTTTATAAATATTTTTAATATCTGCTAAGCGAATATCTTTGGGAATATCAAAAGTATATACAAGATCTAAATATTTATTTTTTTCATCCAATTCTTTTTGATAACGACATTTTTTATATCCAAAAGAAATGGAATTATTTTTAACTTCAGGTAAATAAGCATGTCCTGATATTTTATTTTTACAATCTAAAATAGATTTACAATTTTTGCAATGCAAATATTCTACTTTTGATTCTTCTAGAATACTTGTATATTTAGCAAGTTCCTCATAAGACAAACCTAATTGATCTACGAATATTTTAAATTCCTCATCTTTTAATGCTTGCTCTAAGTGAATTAATAGTTTTTGATTTCTATTATTATTTTTCATTAAGTCATTTAGCTTTTTCATAATTCCTCCTAAATTGTTTCAAATAACTCATTCAATTCTTTTAATTGTTCTTTAGAAGTTTGTTTTGTTTCTATCTCTTTATCAAACCACTCTGGTTTTTCTTCTATTTTCGTTTGCTTTGTTCTACATTTTTTTCTTAATTTATATTCCTCTTCTGCTATTTTCATAGCATCTTCTACTGTTTCTATTTTACTTTTAGCCCATTGACTAGCAATTCCCTCTATATAGTTCTTAGTTAATTTATTATGATTAATTTTAAGAACAAAATCTACTAATACATTTACAACTCCAGGATTTAAGTTCATATCCAATAATAGGTATTCCAAAATATTTAAATCTGCTTTAGAAGGTCTTGCTCCATTATATTTACTTGCTAGGAAATCATAAGGAGAAGTTGTTTCAAATTGGTAAATAATCTTCGCTTTTTTACTAACATCTCCAACTGGTTTTCTTAAATATTCAGGTTGATTACGATAAATTAAACTAGGTAATTTACCA
>RKAN01000102.1 GCA_014845975.1 bacterium
AAATTATGATGAAACAAAAATTATAGACGATACATTTACGATGGTTGTTCAAGTCAATGGTAAAGTAAGAGGAAAAATAGAAGTAGATCAAGATACTTCAAAAGAAGAAATGGAATCTTTAGCTTATTCAATAGAAAATGTAAAAAATCATATTGAAGGAAAAGAAATTGTAAAAGTGGTTATTATTCCAAAAAAATTAGTCAATATTGTGGTGAAATAATATGAAAGCTCAGATTACTTGCATTTTAAATAATGAAATAGAAACCTTTTCTATAAATAATGAGGAGGTTTCTTCTTTTATTCAAGAAAAATTGAAATTCAATGTTTTAGTATTTAGTTATGAAGATATTCCTACTATTTGTGAAGGAAGAGCGACTTTTGTAGAAAATGAAAGATATTTAAAAGTATACATTCCTGAAAAAATAAATAGTTTTCAAATGACTGAAGGATATTGTTATTTAAAACAATGCGAACAAAATCAAAGAATACGAAATCGTTTTATACAAAATCAATTAGACTCTCAAAATTATGATTATTTTGATGAGAAACAAAATACAATATTTAATTTAGATGTTAATATAATAAAGACTATTATAAGAGATTATCCAAAATTAAAAGATTATAATGATGATCAATTGGAAGAACTTATCTACAAATTAAAGGAAAAATCAAAAGCAAGTAATATATTCTTGGAGTATTCTAGAGAAAAATTAAATCTCTTAACAAAAGAAGAACAAGAAATGTTTTTGAAATATCGAACTTTTGATTTAGAATATCTTCTTTGTTCTAATGAATCGTTATTATATCCAGTAAATTGTGACAATGCAGGATGTATAAGCATTTTTAAAGATAAAACTTACCATTCGACAGTTACAAAGATGCAACATGGAAAAGAATTTAAAAATCATTTTAGTAAGGAAGATGTCGGAGGACTTTCTAACCTCTCAGATACAACAGACGAAAAACAAGTTATATTGATTCAAGTGTTGCGAGGAGAATTTATTATTTGGTTACCTAATGAATTAACAAAGTATCAAAAACAGACATTACTGGAATATCTTGGTAAAATAAATCATTTTGAAAAAAAAGATTCTATTGTAGTTGTAACGAATAAGACGGATGACTATTCTTTAGATGAAATTATTGAGTTTATAACAGAATATCCGGAACTTAAAATTTCAAAATCAAAATTACATGATTAAAAATTTAATAAAACATACAAATTTTTAATTGACAAACATAATATTGTTATGTATAATGTATAAGAAAGTTAAAAAAAGGAAAGAAGAAGTATCCACTTCTCACCCGATTGCTATAGCTTTGGGTTTATGCCATTGATATTCAATTTGGTTTTTAAGTGGATACTCGTGTATTCACTTTTTTTATGGAGGTGTCAAGTATCGCAAAGGAAAAACAAATGTACATTAATGATCAAATTAGAGCTAGAGAAGTAATGGTAATTGGTCCTGCAGGGGAACAATTAGGTATTAAATCTTTAAATGATGCAAAAACTTTAGCAAGTTTTGCTGGATTTGATTTAGTTTTAATTAATCCAACAGCTACACCACCAGTGTGTAAAATAATGGATTATAATAAGTTTAAATATGAAAATAAGAAAAAACAAAAAGAAAATTTAAAAAAACAAAGAGAATCTAATTTAGAAATGAAAGAATATCGTTTATCTGTTACAATTGATGTTCATGATTTTGATACACGTGTACGTAATTCATCAAAATATTTAGAAAAAGGTCATAAAGTAAAAGTTTCTATTCGTTTTAAAGGAAGAGAAATGGCTCATCCTGAATTAGGAAAAGATGTACTATTAAGATTTGCTAAAGAATTAGAAAATATTGCTAGTATTGATCAAAATCCTAAACTAGAAGGCAAGTTTATGACAATGATACTAGTCCCAAAGAAATAAAGGTAGGAGGAATAATATGCCAAAATTAAAAACACATAAGGGTACAGCAAAGGTTTGTAAAGTTAGACCTGGTGGAACAGTAAAAATCGGAACACCTGGTTCAAGACACAATACAGGTAAAAAGAACGCTGCAAGTAATAGAAAAAGTAGAAGTGGTTCTTTATTAAGTAATTCAGATTACAAGAGAATTAAAAGTATATTAGGTAAATAGTTAGAAGGAGGATATTATGGCAAGAGTTAAAGGTGGAACAATTCATCGTGCTAGAAGAGCTAAAGTAATGAAATTAGCAAAAGGTTACTTTGGTTCAAAACATAGATTATATAAAACAGCAAAAGAACAAGTAATGCATTCACTAAAATATGCATATAGAGATAGAAGACAAAAGAAAAGAGATTTCAGAAAATTATGGATTACAAGAATTAATGCAGCTTGTAGAATGAATAATATTAGTTATTCAAAATTCATTAATGGACTTTCGAAAGCTGGAGTTTCAATTAATAGAAAAATGCTTTCAGAAATGGCTATTGAAAATCCAACTGGATTTACTGCATTAGTTGCTGTTGCAAATCAAGCTTTAGAAGGAAAAGTAGTAAAAGAAGTAAAAACTGAAACTAAAAAAGTAGAAGTAAAAGAAGAAACAACTGATTTATCAAAGATGACAGTTGCTGAGCTTAGAGCTTTAGCAAAAGAAAAAAATATAACTGGAGCTTCTACAATGAAAAAAGCTGAATTGTTAGATGCTTTAAAATAATCACAACTGTGATTATTTTTTTATAATTTGACAAAATAAAAAATTATGTTAAAATATCCTCTATTAAAAAGGGGAGTTGTTATGAATGATACAAAGTTACTTTTTAAATTAATGGAAGAT
>RKAN01000044.1 GCA_014845975.1 bacterium
CAAACAAAAATGAGTTTTTACTCATTTTATTTTACTTTAAAATATGTTAAAATAGTCTTGTTGTGGAGGTATATATGGAAATTAATGTTTTAGCTCTGGCCTATATTGGAGATAGTATTTATGAATTTTATATTAGAAATTTTTTAATTCAGAAAAAAATTGTAAAAGTTAATGAGCTTCAGAAAGAAGCCATCAAATATGTTAGTGCGAAAAGCCAAGCAAAATTTTTAAAAGAAATGATGGAAAACAATATGTTTAGTGAAGAAGAATTAACAATTATAAAACGAGCAAGAAATCATAAAAGCCATGCGAGTAAGACAACTGATATTTTAACATATAAACATTCAACGGCTTTAGAAACATTAATAGGTTATTTATACTATCAAGGAAATAAATCAAGAATTTTAGAAATTATGCAATATATTACTGGTTAAATTAAAAGGAGGCAAAAAATGTATATATATGGGAAGAATGTAGCAAAACAGATGATAGAAGATCATCTTAAAATAAAAAAAGCTTTCATTTATAAAAACTTAAAAGATCAAGAAATGATTTTAGAATTAAAAAATACAAATATTCCAATTCAATATTTAGAAAAATATGAACTAGATAAAATGGTGGATGGTAATCATCAAGGAATTATTTTATCGGTTTCAGATTATCAATATGCATCGATAGATGAAATTATCAGTGATCCAAGAGATTTTATTGTAATACTAGATCATATAGAAGACCCACATAATTTTGGAGCAATCATTCGTACTTGTGAGGCTGCTGGAGTATCTGGTATTGTTATTCCAAAAGATCGTAGTGTGGAAGTAAATTCAACAGTTATTAAAGTAAGTACAGGTGCAATTAATCATGTAAAAATTACTCAAGTTCCAAATTTAGTTAGAACGATAGAACTTTTGAAAAAAGAAGGCTATTGGATTATTGGAACAGATATGGAAGGCACATCTTATAAAGAAATTGATTATACTGGTAAAATAGCAATTGTCATTGGAAATGAAGGATTTGGTATGAGTAGAATTGTAGAAAAATCTTGTGATTTTATTGCTTCTATTCCTATGAGAGGTACAACTAATAGTTTAAATGCCAGCGTTGCAACAGGAATTATGATTTTTGAAGCAATTTCTAAGAGGTAATCGATGGATTATAAAGAATACAATGACTATGAACTAATTCAGTATATTTCAGAAAATAATGAAGAAGCCAATACAATTATGTTTCAAAAATATAAGCCCTTAATTCAAGGAATTGCTAAAAAAACATATCAGTATGCGAGTAAATATGGATTAGAAATGAATGATTTGATTCAAGAGGGAATGCTTGCTTTAAATGATGCAATTGTAACATTCTCTGATCAAAAAGAAACAAGTTTTTATACTTATGCCAAGACATGTATTGAAAGAAGAATGACTCGTTCAGCAATCCTTTCTAATGGATTAAAACATCGTTTTTTAAATGAATCTTTGTCATTAGAAAATACAAATGATGAAGGGGATAATGTTATTTTTGAATATCTCTTAAAAGACGAGAGAGATAATCCAGAAAAAATTTTATTAAAAGATGAAGATCGAAAAGAATTTATGGATTTGGCGGAACAAAAATTAACTTCTTTTGAATTACAAGTATTAGAATTCAAAATGAGTGGATTTGATTATAAAGAAATAGCAAATCAATTAAAAAAAGAGCCAAAATCAATTGATAATGCTTTACAAAGAATTAGAAATAAAATGAGAGATTATAATAAAAAAGAGAAATGATTCTCTTTTTTTGTGAATATTGCGGATATTCAATTATATATTGGTTCACTATGTTTATTTTATACAATTCTTTTATCAAATTGTTCTATTTTAATACATAATTTCATTAAAGATATTTTAATTTCTTTTAATTTTTCTTCGGAAATTACAAATCTATAAAAGACAGTTTCTTCAAAATTTTTAGAAAGAATAGGGACATCTTTTAATAAATAATTGACTTCTTCTATATTTTCATAGTGAAAGTAAATATTGAATTGATATCCATAACATACTTCTTGAACTGTAGATAATTCTAAACAATTCGTTACTGATTTTGTATAGGCTCTCACAAGACCTCCAGCCCCTAGTTTAATTCCTCCAAAATAACGAATTACAACACATAAAATATAATTTAAATTATTTTTTTCTAACACATTTAAAATTGGTTTCCCGGCTGTTGAAGTTGGTTCTCCATCATCACTGTATCTTTTTTTTTGTCCTATTATATAAGCAAAACAATAATGTGTTGCATTCGGATATTTTATTTTTAATTTTTCTATTTCTTGATTTACTTCATTTACTTGATTTATTTTAATGAACTCAGTTATAAATTTTGATTTTTGAATTATTAAAATAGAAGATGAATTTTCAACAATTGTTTTCATAAAATCACCAAATTTATTATACCGAAACATTGGCATTTAATCAATTTTATTATATAATAGACATGAGGATGATAATATGGTATATGAAAAAAGAACATTTATTAAAGAAGAAGAAAAGCAAAAATTAATAGAATATTTTGATTCCCGTTGTAGTCAAAAAGCTATTGAAAAACAGGTAATCTATAATTATCACACAGAAGGTGATTTTCGACTAATAAAGACAAAAGATTACATGAAAATAGATTTTAAACCAAGTAGTGCTTTAGAAAAAGAAAACACAGTATTCATCAATCCAAAATATCAACAAGATTTAACAGAAATTTATCGTAAAATAAATCAAGTAAAT
>RKAN01000107.1 GCA_014845975.1 bacterium
ACTGATTTATTTAATTTTAAATATCTCAAAATAGTAAAAACAGAATTTTTAGTTAATTTTGATATCTCTTTTACATTATATCCAGACTGATACAAATTTTGAACAACCTTCTTATTATTTTCTTTTATTTTCATAATTTAACCCCCTGATGGGAGTTTATTATAATACTTTTTTTTATTTTGTCAAATTTTCTTTGGAGCTGTCGATTTATTATATTGATATAACTCTTCGAGTTCTTTTTGTAATTGATCATCTTCAATTTTATTTAGCATTTCATAAATTGTAGATGTTGGAAGTTGAAATATCTCTGAAGCTTCTTTCAAAGTTAATGAACTAGATATCCTACATATTCATTTAAGTATTTACCACAATAAGCCTGTGCTGTTCTTCTAGAAATATTAAATTTGTTACAAATTTCCTCTATTGTTGCTTTATTTTCACTCAAATATGTATTAATTTCTAATACTTTTTTATAATCAATCATTGTTATCCTCCATTGATAGTACTGATAAAAATGCTTCTTGAGGAATTTCTACACTTCCTACCATTTTCATTCTTTTTTTACCTTCTTTTTGTTTTTCTAATAATTTTCTTTTACGAGTAACATCTCCACCATAACATTTTGCTAATACATTTTTTCTAACTGCTTTTATCGTTTCTCTTGCAATAACTTTAGCTCCAATCGTCGCTTGAATTGGGACTTCAAATTGTTGACGCGGAATTAATTTTTTTAAATTTTCAACGATTGCCTTTCCTCTTTTATAGGCAAAGTCTTTATGAACAATCACACTTAATGCATCTACAACTTCTCCATTTAATAAAATATCCATTTTCACCAAGTTACTACTTTTATATCCTTCCATTTCATAATCAAAAGAAGCATAACCTTTTGTATAGGATTTTAATTTATCAAAAAAATCATATACAATTTCTGATAAAGGAATTTCATAATGAATGTTTACTCTTGTTTGATCTAAGTATTCCATATTTACATAGGTTCCTCTTTTATCTTGACATAATTCCATAATTGGTCCTATATATTCGCTTGGGACAAAAATATTAGTTAATATATATGGCTCTTTAATATCTGCAATTTTCACTTTATCTGGCATTTTTACAGGACTATCAATCAACATATTTGTATGATCTGTTAATTCTACATCATAAATAACAGAAGGCGAGGTAGCAATTAATTCTATATTAAATTCTCTTTCTATTCTTTCTTCAATAATTTCCATATGTAAAAGTCCTAAAAAGCCACATCGAAATCCAAATCCTAAAGCTTTAGAAGTTTCTGGTGTAAATTCTAGGGAAGCATCATTTAATTTTAATTTTTCTAAGGCCTCTCGTAAGTCTGGAAATTTAGAAGATTCAATAGGATAAAGTCCACAGAATACCATTGGTTTCATAGGCTTATATCCTGGCAATGATTCTGCATCTTGATCATTTAACACAATAGTATCTCCTACTTTGACATCCTCTAGACTTTTAATACTAGCACATAAGTACCCTACTTCTCCGGTTTTCAATTCTTTTTCCTGTTTTATTTTTGGCGTATGGGTACCTAATTCTGTTACTTCATAAATAGCACCTGTTGCTTTCATCTTAATTTTGTCGCCAACTTTAACACTACCGTTAACAACTCTAATAAAAGTTACAATACCCAAATATTTATCAAAATAACTATCAAATATTAAGGCTTGTAAAGGATCTTTTTCTATCCCTTTTGGAGGATTTATTCTTTCTATTACAGCTTCTACTAGTTCTTTAATTCCTATTCCATTTTTCGCACTAGTACAGATGATTTCTTCTTCTTTAAAGCCTAAATTATCAATTAATTCTTGTTTTACTTTAGGAATATCTGCATTTGGCAAATCAATTTTATTAATAACAGGAATAATTGTTAAATTGTTTTCTAACGCTAAATACAAATTTGCTAAAGTTTGAGCTTCTATTCCTTGAGCTGCATCAACTACTAATATAGCACCTTCACAAGCAGCTAAAGATCTAGAAACTTCATAAGAAAAATCTACATGACCTGGAGTATCAATTAAGTTTAATTCATATTCTAACCCTTTATATTCATAATTTAAATGTACAGCATTTAATTTAATCGTGATTCCTCTTTCTCTTTCAATATCCATATTATCAAGCAATTGATCTTGTTTTTCTCGATCTGTAATAGCGTGAGTGATCTCTAAAATTCGGTCAGCTAATGTACTTTTTCCATGATCAATATGTGCGATAATTGAAAAATTTCTAATATTTTGTTGTTTCATAAGTAAATCACCTGTATTTTATTATAGCAAAATTGAAAAAAAATAGAAAGTATATTTCTTTTTAATCATAGGTTATTGCTTTAATATTTTAAATTATAATTATCACTTTGAATATTTTTTCAAAGTTGTTCTATATACCATTCTCTATTTTTTAAACAAAAAAGAGAATTTAATTCTCTTTTAAAGAAACAATTTGATCTTTGGTTAAACCTGTGATATCCATAATGTCTTCTATTCTCATATTTTTTAGCAACATAGATTTTGCTATTTTAATCTTTTCTTGTTGGATTCCAGTTTCTATTCCTTCTCTTCTAGCTCCTTCAATTTTAGTATTGATGACTTTTTGTTCTACTTTCTCAGCATCATATAACCCTATTATTTTCTCATCTCTACTTATTTCTTCTAATGTCTCATAGGCTTTTTCCATTATCTCATCTTCCTTTATATCTGACTTATAT
>RKAN01000018.1 GCA_014845975.1 bacterium
CTACAGACTCAATTTTTTTACAAATCGTTTTTCAACTTTTTCTAATTCAATATCTTGCAATAATACATCTTCTAATTTTTTTAACAATTGAATTTTAATTGCTTTTTTTGTGCGATTATCAATTTTTTTATGAATAAAATTATATTTTTCTAAATTCCAAATCATATCAATATTCGTTAAAAGAGTTTCTTTTTCTTTAGATAAAACTCCTTTATTGTAAAGTGCTCTTTGATAATTAATCCAATTTCCTAATTTCTTTCCATCAATTTCATAATCTCTCGGTACGTTCAAGTGATGATAACTTTTTTGATAATTTTTAGCTAATTGATACATATTAATCCACTTATCATCTAACGCATCCCATATGATATTGACTTGTTCTAATAAGTTTATCTCTGTTTCAGAAAGTGGTTTCCCAATGCCTTTGTTTCTTTGTTTTTGATAGTCTAGCCATCTACTAATTTAATAACCATTTACCACATAATCTCGTGGTATCATAGTATCCCCATTTTTTATAAAATAATCATTTACATATTGATAATTTGTTTTCCATTTGATTTGTGATTTAGAAATTCCTAATAATTGTTCTTTTTTCACTTTAAACACCCCTAAGCAGTCTTATATTTTACTCATTTTTTAAATTTTGTCAAATTAAAAAGTTAACCTCTTATCTCAAAAGGTTAACTACTCTATTTTTAATAGTTTCATAATCAAAATTCATTTCTTTTAACACTTCATCTTTGGAACCACTAAATCCAAAATTTTGAAGACATATTAAATATTTTTCATTATAAACAAATTTTTCCCAACCAAAGGAAGATCCAGATTCTATTACGATTTTTTTATACCCTGTAGGTAATATATCTTCTTGGTACTCTTTTGATTGTTCTAAAAATTTTTCCATACAAGGCATACTGACAACACGAATACCAATATGATAAGTTTGATATAAATCATAGGCAATATGAATTGCTGTATGGACTTCCGTACCAGTTGCTATAAGAATTGCTTGTAATTGATTTCGTTCAGAAAAAATGATATAGGCTCCTTTTTCAACAAGTTCTTTTTTACTAATATTTAAATTAGGAACATCTACTCTAGATAAAATTAACGCATTAGGAGTGGATTGTTCTTTTAAGATTGTATTCCAACTTCCAATTAATTCATTCGCATCACAAGGCCTATAAACATTTAAGTTAGGAGTAGCCCTTAAAGACGCTAATTGTTCTATTGGTTGATGTGTTGGTCCATCTTCTCCAATATTAATGGAGTCATGTGAAAAAATATAAGTAACTGGTAATTTCATAAGAGCTGACATACGAATAGATGGTTTCATATAATCAGAAAAACTTAAGAAAGTTGAGCCAAATGTACGATAATGATAAGTACTAATACCATTTAAAATAGCTCCCATTGCTTGTTCTCTTACACCAAATAAAATATTTTTTCCTGAATAATCTTGATCTGTAATATCTTTTTGCTCTTCTAAGTAAGTGCCAGTAGCAGAAGATAAATCTGCAGAACCACCAATGAAATTAGGAAGATTTTGAGTAATAACCTTCATAATTTCATGATTTGTAACCCTTGTTGCTTCTTTTTCAAAATCAAAATGAAATTCATAGTTTAAAAGATTAAAAGAATTTTCTTTACCAAATAAAAAATTATAAGCTTCATGATTCGTTTGATTCATAAAAGTATTATAGTGTTCTGACCAAATTGTATAGGCATTATTTACATGGGTTGCTATTTTTTGTTGAAAGTATTCTCTTGTTTCAGAATTAACATAAAAAGGAGTATTGGGAATATTCAACTTTGTTTTTAAGTTTTCGATTGCTACATTAGAAAGTGGCTTTCCGTGAATTTGACTAGTTCCTTCTAATTCTGTTCCTTCCCCTATTATTGTATTCAATTCAATAATTGTTGGTTTAGAAGAAGATTTTGCTTTGGTTATAGCACGATTAATATGACTAACATCATTCCCATTTTTGACATAAATTGTATTCCAATTCATTGCTTCAAACTTTTTTAATATATTTTCTTTTAAGGTAAACTTAGTAGTTCCATCTAAGCTAATGTGATTAGAATCATATAGAACAATTAAGTTGTTTAATTTTAAATTACCGGCAATACTTGCTGCTTCTGAGGTAATGCCTTCCATCATATCGCCATCACTACAAAGTACGTATACTTTATGGTCAATTAAAGAAGATTCTGCTTCTAAAAAACTTTTTTTAGGAAATCTCAGTTCCTGATTTAATTTTTTACTAGCAATAGCCATGCCGACAGCAGAAGCAAATCCTTGTCCTAAAGGACCTGTTGAAATATCAACGCCAGGTGTAATTCCTAGTTCTGGATGTCCTGGTGTTCTAGAATGAATTTTTCTAAATTGTTTTAGATCTTCCAATTCTAAATAACCAGCCATAAATAATACTGAATAAAGTAATGCAGAACCATGACCTGCAGACATTACAAAACGATCACGATTGAACCAATTGGGATCACTAGGATTTATATTTAAATGATTTTTATACAAAGTATATAATATAGGAGCAGCGCCTAAAACAATTCCAGGGTGACCACTTTTTACTTCATTAATCATATCAATTCCTAAAGATTTTATATTATTGATTACTTGATTATCCATATCATCACCTAGTATAGATTATATCATTTCTATTTTTGAATAACTATATATATTTTGAATATTTTTTTTATTTTATTTCATAATA
>RKAN01000006.1 GCA_014845975.1 bacterium
GTAGATTATATGAATAAAAATAATATCCCAAAACTAAAAGTAGAAAATGTTTTGTGTTATATAACTCAATTAAAAAAATTAAAACTATTAGATGAAGTAGCTATTCCATTAGAAGCCTTTTTAATGAAAAAAGTGAAAAAAGAAAGAACAGCGATACATTTAAAACCAGTTGAAGCTTTCAAGGAAGAAACAGTTTTATCGAAAAAACAATATTATGAATTAACATTAAAATTAAAGAAATTTTTAGATTTAGATACGATGAAATTTAAAAAAGAAATATCAAATACTGAAATGACAGAATTATTTAATGTTATGATTCAATTAAAATATAATAAGGAAATAATGTATAAAGTTGCTAGAGAATATGAAAAAATGAATCAACAAAAAAATACTATAGTATTGTATTTAGAAATGGCAGATCAATTAAAAGATTATGTAGATGAGGAAACAATTCACAATTTAGAAGAAATTTTTAAAGAAACATTTATTTGTAGTAGAGAAGATTATATAGAGTGGAAAAATATCTTAAAAGAAAATTTAACTGAACAAATGCCAAAAGATTATACTTTGAAATTAATGAAGTAGACTTAGGTCTACTTTTCTTTGTTGTGATGTGATATGATAAAGTAGGTGATGTTTGTGAAAGAATTACTTTCTCCAGCTGGAAGTATGGAATCTTTAGAAGCTGCTATTTCCGCAGGTTGTGATGCAGTATATTTAGGTGGATATACATTTGGTGCTAGAAATTATGCTTCTAATTTTTCTGATCAAGAATTAATAGATGCAATTAATTATGCTCATATATATGGTGTAAAAGTATATGTAACGGTAAATACTATGATATATGAGGATGAAACAGATCGTTTTATTCAGTATGTTGATTTTTTACATCAAAATAACGTAGATGCTATTATTATTCAAGATTTAGGAATGATGGATTATTTAAGAAAAACTTATCCAAATTTAGAAATTCATGCTTCTACTCAAATGAATGTTCATAATGTAGAAGGAGCCAAATTCCTAGAAAAATTAGGGGTTAAAAGAGTTGTCTTAGCCCGTGAGACAAGTATTGAAGTAATTAAAGAAATCAAAAAACAAACAAATATTGAAATCGAAATATTTATACAAGGAGCTTTATGCCTTAGTTACTCAGGACAATGTTTGATGAGTAGTTTACTAGGAGGAAGAAGCGGAAATAGAGGAACTTGTAGTCAATGTTGTAGAATGCAGTATGATCTTTTTCATAATGATAAAAAAATCAATAAAGATCAATACTTACTTAGTACAAAAGATTTAAATACATTAGAATATATCAAAGAATTAGTAGATATTGGAGTAGATTCCTTTAAAATAGAAGGTCGTATGAAACGCCCCGAATATGTTTATTTAATGACTAATATTTATAGAAAAGCAATCGATGGGAACTTGGATTCTATAGAAAACTCTCTTTTAGAGATGAAAAAGATATTCAATCGTGAGTTTACAAAAGGATTTTTATTTCATGAAAAAAATAATAATTTTATTAATCCTAAAAGACCAAATCATATTGGAATTCCAATTGGTACTATAGTTTCATGTAGTTCAAAATTTACGACAATTGAGTTAACGAATGAGGTTATTCAAGAAGATGGTATTCGTATTTTAAATAAGAAAGAAGATGTAGGTTTTATTTTAAATAAAATATATCTTCATAAAAAACTTGTAAATAGTGCGAAAAAAGGTGACATTATAGAAGTACCTACAAAAGGTTTTGTTCAAAAAGGTGATCTTGTTTTAAAAACAACCGATAAAAAGCAAATGCTTTCTTTACAAGAACAAATGAAAAATACACGGAAAATCGATATTTCTATGGATATTGTAATTCATAAAAATGAGCCTATTTCTCTTTCAATATCTGATTTTAATCATAAAATTACTGTAAAAAGTGATTATATTGTAGAAGAATTTCAAAACTTACCAACTCCTAAAGCAAGGATCATAGAACAATTTAAAAAATTAGGAGATACTCCATTTACTTTGAAAAATATTCAGGTAGATTATGAAGATTCTTTTGTAAAAATTAGTGAAATTAATGCAATTAGGAGAAGAGCTGTTCAAGAATTAATTCAGGCTAGACAATATAAAATTTCATACGTTAAAAATACTTATGAAATAGATTTACCAAATTATTCTACTAATAGAAATATTTCTGTAATGATTAGAAATTTAGAGGATTATCATTTTATTCAAAATAAAAAACTAGATTCTATTTATATGAAATCGGATATTATAGAAAAAATACAAGATCATAGAAAAGTTTTAAAAATTCCTAGAGTGAATTTTAATTTGAAGGAAATTCAAGGAAAAGTATTGATTTCTGATTTAGGATCCTTAGAAAAATATAAACAAGTAATTACCGATTTTGGATTTAATGTAGCCAATTCTTATACAGTAGCATTCCTACATTCTTTAGGTGTTTTAAAAGTTACTTTATCTTATGAATTAACAAAAGAACAAATTAAAAATATTATTGAAGCTTATCATAAAAGATATTGTGTACATCCTAATTTGGAAGTTATTGTAAGTTCTTATCCAGAAGTTATGATTTCTAAATTTCGTTTATTAGATTATTTTCATGTTCATAATGGCAAGAATTATTTAAGGGATAAACACCAACGTCAATTTAAAATAGAAGAAACTAGTGATATCATGACTATTTACCACTTTGAAAAAATAAAATTA
>RKAN01000007.1 GCA_014845975.1 bacterium
TTCCATAGGGTATTTATCTCCTAATGACTTTGAAAAAAGTACCAGCTCTCGCTGATACCCTCCATAAAAATTGTCTAAAAGGTTGACAAATTTCCAACTATATTATTTATTCACACAAATTGCCTGTCCTGGTTTCATTCCTTCTACATACATTTTATCAACCATGTTGCAAGAATCTTTCGTTATATCGTCTCGAATATATCCGCCAAATAAATTTGTTAATGATAAAGTTACCACACTAACCAAACTAATTAAAATAATATTATCTCGTAGCGTCCAACCGTTTTCTCTTGTCATATTACCCTCTCCTAGTTTACAATCATTTTACAACAAAATTTTTCTAAAGTCAATAATAAAGCAATATTTTTAAGAAATCGTAGCACCCCAAATATCAATTTGTCCATATGATCCAACAGAATACATAGGTTGAGAAATAGGCCATCCTCCAAAAGAACCATTATTTCTATATTCTCTACAAAGTAACAAATAATCCGTTGCGTGTATATCTGCATGTAACCCACTATATCCATTATATTTAAAATAATTATCATTAAAAGTAGTACTTGTATTAAAAACTGTAACCCTTGTATTGTAAGCATTAAAATTTAAACTAGTTAAATTAAAAGAATCTCTCAGTGTTTTTAAATTAATAAACATGAAATCATTATCAGTAGTTCCTAAATTCTCATTTACCCTATAATTAATATGAAGATTGGCAATAGTTGGACTAACTTTTTGTAAAACAACAGTTGCTGTCACGTTTGTTTTTCCTGATACACCAAGTTGTAAATATTTTACAAGTGTTGTACCCGTTGTTATATTGCTGATGTTATTTGCCATAACCTCATAGGTATCACTAGCTGTTGTATCAATTCCTTTATTGGTAATTGCCGCTGCTATTAATTCTTTCCCTGTTATTGCTTCATCATACAATTCATCTAATGCACTATTTACTGTTTTATTTTGATAGACTACATTTTTAGATGATATTGTAGTAGAGGCCACTACTCCTACTGTTCCTGATATTATAATTCCTATTATGATTCCTATTAAGTTGTTTCTAATAATTTTTTTCATAATTTCATTCCTTTCTGTACAACAAAAAAAGAGGGTTTGTACCCCCCCCCGTTTGCTTTCGGCAAACTTGATTTTTTGCCACTTGCAAACTATATTATGATTTATTTTTAACACTATCATCTTATCAAATATTATTAATTAAATCAATAACCATATTATAAAAATAGACTAAAGCAAAAACTAACAAATGTACCAAGTAGCATTCCTACAAATACTTCTAATGGTTCATGACCTAATTTTTCTTTTAATTTTTTGAAGTTTCCTTTATCTTTTAATAAATAATTAATAGCAGTCGCTTGTTTTCCACTTTCATAACGAACACCTAAAGCATCATAGGATGTTATTAAAGTAAATATTAGAGCAACTGCAAATATAGGAGTATCCAATCCCAATTGATAACCTATTAAAGCTGTTAAAGAACAAGAAAATGTAGTATGGGAACTTGGCATTCCACCACTACCATTAAAAAATCTTTCAAAATCTAATTTTTTATTTTTGATAGATTCTAATGTAAATTTAATTAATTGACAAATAATAAGTGCTGTAAAAGGACAAATAATATATACATAATTCATAAATTACCCCACCTTATTTAAATTTTTTAATAAACTCTTACTTTTCAAAAAAAGGCCTGTATATCTATCGTAATATTCGTCCAAAAAGTCAGAAATTTCTTTTTTAGACTGATTACTAATCTCTAGATTACTAATTTTAGAGATATCCACATAATAAAACATTCGAATTAGTTTAATTGTTTTCTCACTAACAATCAATTCGTTTGTGACACAGTTTTTGCATATATAGCCTCCTCGACTACTAGATAAAGTAGCAATTCCTGTTTTAGCTCCACATACACAACACATGTCAATAATTGGCATAACTCCTAAAAAATCTAAAAATTTTAATTCCAATATACTAGTTATAATAGAAGCATCAAATCCTTCTTCAATTTTTTGTAAAGAAGAAGCTAAAATATGATAAATTTCAGTATTGTTATTTTGTCTTATTACCTGCTCTGAAAGTTCTACAATAAAAGTAGCATAACTAATTTTATAGATGTCTTTACGAATATTTTTAAATTCATTTTGTACATCAACTCCAGATAATAGTGATAATTTATCTAGTTTACGATTTATGCAAAAAATGCCTTTTGTTAGTTTCATTGTTCCTATTCGTAAATTACTTTTTAAACCTCTTGCACCTTTTGCCATCAAGCTAATAGTTCCTTCTTCTGTTAGGATTTGTATAATCTTGCTGGTCTCACTATAAGGTGTTTCTTTAATGACAATTCCTTCAATTAATTCTTTCATATTACCCTACTAATTCAAAACGATATTCTTGACTATCTGGATATTTTTCTTGATCTACTTTAGAAGTAAATAAATCATATGGCATTGTCCAAATTAAATGTCTTCCATACAAAGCTTCATAAACTACTACTTCGTCGTTATTTTCGCTATCTAAAGCAATGCATAATATTTTATATTCTTTTCCTTTAAAATGACGATATATCTTTCCTACACTTACTACACGATCCATTTTTTATTCTTCTTTCTTTTCTTCTTCCTTAAATTTTACATAATATTCTATTTTACCTGTTGTTACAAATA
>RKAN01000066.1 GCA_014845975.1 bacterium
AAATTAAATGTTAATTTAGATAAAACAAGAAGAAAATGGAAAGAACAATATAAAGGAAAAAGAAAATTTATGACATCTAGATATTCTATTATTCCTTTTATTGTTTATTTTGGTAAAATTGTTTTATATATTTTCTTAGCTTCTTTAGTAATTGGCAAGAAAATGACCTTAGACAAATTAGTGCTATTGATTAGTTATTTTGAAATGACTGTTACTTGTACAGATTCTATGTTAGATAATTTACTAAATTTAAGTAATTATGGAGTACGTGTGAAACGTGTAAAGACAATTTTAGATTATACTCCACAAAAAGGAATTGATTTTGGAGATATAGATAATGATTATATCAATGGTGTGGTTGAATTTAAAAATGTATGTTTTGAAATTAAAAATAAAAAAATATTAGATAAGGTATCTTTTAAAGTATATCCCAATGAAATTAATGCGATTGTAGGACATAGTGGTAGTGGTAAATCAACGATTGTAAATCTTTTATATCGCTTAAGAAGGATTAAATCTGGAGAGATTTTAATTGATGATGAAAGTATTTATAATTATACAAAAGATGTTTATGCTTCTAATGTATCAGGTGTTTATCAAAAGCCATTTGTATTTGACATGAGTATTAAGGAAAATTTATCATTAATTGATTCTAATTTTCAAAATCAAATTGAAGCTTGTAAAAGAGTAGGAATTCACGATAAAATTTTAAGTTTACCAAAAGGATATAATACTGTAATTGGAGAAGAACAGCATCTTTTATCAGATGGTGAAAAACAATTACTTGCTTTAGCAAGAGCATTGCTTTCAAAATCAGAAATATTATTATTTGATGAGATTACTAGTAATATTGATCCAACAACAACTACATTGATAGCAAATTTATTAATGGATTTAAAAACGGACCATACTATTATTATGATTACTCATAAACCAGAAATGATGTCTATTGCAGATAGAATCATTGTTATGGAAAATGGAAAAGTAGAATGTAAGGGAACGAATAAAGAAGTTTATAAAAAATCACTACTTTATCGTGAACTTATGAGTAGAACATTTGCTAGTATTAGTAATCCAGAAATGTAATGTATAAAACTATGAATGTTTGTAAATAATAAAAATAGTCAAAATATGTGTAAAGTATATAGAAAGAAATTGACTATGATTTCATAAAATGATATATTTAAATTGTAGAAAATAGAGGAGGAAATAAAAATGAAATCAAACAAAGGTTTTACGCTAATTGAATTATTAGCAGTTATCGTTATTTTAGCAATTATCGCATTAATTGCAACACCAACAATTTTAGGTGTTATTGAAACAGCAAGAAAAGGATCAGCAGAACAATCAGCATTAGGATATATTGATGCAGTAGAAAAACAAGTAGCTATTGATATGTTAGAAGATGATAATAGCAAAAGAATAGTAAAAATTGTTGACGGAAGTATTACTGTTCCTGTTACTGGTTTAACTGTTAAAGGTACTGCTCCAGATACTAGTAGTAATAGTTCTATTACTATCAATGAAACAACTGGAATTATTTCAGCTGCAAAATTACAAATTACACTTAGTGGAAAAGCATATTGTGTAAATTATAATGGAACAAAAGCAACTGCAACAGCTGGTAATTGTGCAGCATAAAACGATAACAAATATTTTGAAAAACTGACGGTTGTCAGTTTTTTTGTAGTAAAATGTGTAAAATGAGTGAAATAAGAATTGACTAGATTGTTATAAAATGATATATTTATATTGTAGAAAATAGAGGAGGAAATAAAATGAAATCAAACAAAGGTTTTACGCTAATTGAATTATTAGCAGTTATCGTTATTTTAGCAATTATCGCATTAATTGCAACACCAACAATTTTAGGCGTTATTGAAACAGCAAGAAAAGGATCAGCAGAATCATCAGCATTAGGATATATTGATGCTATAGAAAAACAAATAGCTATTGATATGTTAGAACAAGAAGCTGCTGGTAAAGTACTTGCTAAAACAAGTGGAAGTTTAACAGTTGGTACTGATGATACTAAATTAACTGTTAAAGGAACAAAACCAACTTCAGGAACAGTTACAGTTGACGAAAATAAAGGAACTATTACTGGTGCTAATTTAGTAATTAATTTAAGTGGTAAAAATTATTGTGTAACATATAATGGAACAAAAGCAACTGCTGCAGCTATGTCTGGCGATGATACTTGTCCAAAAGCTTAATTAAAACGATAACAAAAATGATTTGAATTCAAAAACTGACTATTGTCAGTTTTTTCTTTTCTAAACTATGATATAATAATTGTGGTGATATGATGAATCAATTTGAGCGACTTGTCCTTCAAATAGGAGAAAAAAATGTAGAAAAAATTAAAAATACTTCTGTTGCAATCATTGGAATTGGAGGAGTCGGAGGATATGCTTTAGAAAGTATTGTTAGAAGTGGAATTGGAATAATTACAATTATTGATAATGATACCATTGATATTACAAATTTAAATAGGCAGTTAATAACAACTCATGATAATATAGGACAATATAAAGTAGATGCCTGGGAAAAAAGAATTAAAACAATTAATCCAAGTATTAGAATTTATAAAATAAAAGAATTTATTACAAAAGATAATTTAGATGTTGTTTTTCAACATAAAATTGATT
>RKAN01000087.1 GCA_014845975.1 bacterium
ATCTTCTATAAAGGCTTTTATGTAATCTTCAATATCTTTTAAAATGTATTCTTTTAATTCATAAGCATCCATGGCTTGAACCCCATAATAAGCTCCTATTAAATATTTAAAATGATCTTCTATATTCATATGTCACTTCCTTTTGACAAAAATCATAGCACATTTTATTATTCTATGTAAATATTTTTATAACAAAATGGGAGTTTTTTTGTTTTAAAACAAAAAAAGCCTTTGAAAACAAAGGCTTCTAATTTCAAACTGGTGTCCTGTTAGGGACTCGAACCCTAGACCCACTGATTAAGAGTCAGTTGCTCTACCAACTGAGCTAACAAGACAAAATATTCATTGAGGTATTGCTCAATACAGTTTAAGTATAGCATACCACTACAAAAAGTTCAATACCTGTCAAATAATTTCATGAGCTTTTTTGAACATTGTCAATTTCTTGTTTTAAAGCATCTATCATTTTTTGAAGCATAACAACAGTTTCTTCTGTACTTTTCATTGTACTAGGATTCTGTCTTTCTGCTTCTACTTGTTTATAAAAGGCATTGGTACAAAGAATTTGAGCGACTAACATTAGCCAGTTTCCTAAAGCATTTTGTTCATTCGATGTTGTATCATCAATTAATAAATATCCAACTGCTACAGCACTTAAAGTAAATAATTTTGGAGGAATATCTGGTATTATACGCATAACATTCCTCCTTTATAAAAGCATATGAAACAAAAAAACAGAAATTTACATTCCTGTCTTATTTTTCATTCCTTTTGATCCATTAAAAGTACTTAAAATATTACTTTCAAAACTAGTTGTTTTTTTAGAACTATCTTTATAACCTTTAATAGCGATCTTAATCATATCATCTAATAATGTTTTGTAATCTTTTCCTACAGGTTTCCACATATAGAAAGATAAGCTACCTGGAATTGTATTTGGTTCATTTACAAATACATCTTTAGTTTCTTTATTAATTAAAAAATCAATTCTAGCAACACCACTTAAATTTAAAGAACGAAATGCCGCTAATGATAACTCTCTTACCTTTTGCTCTAAGTCTTTATCTAATCTAGCAGGAATAACCATTTCACTATTGGACATTTTTCCACCATTGTTTATTTTTTTACCAGCTTTTCCTTTTCCAGATCCTATATATTTATCTTCATAAGTTAAAAAATCGTTTTTCGTTAACATTTCAGCAATTGCACTTGTTTCGGCAAATTCGTAATTTCCCAGCACTGCACAATTTACTTCTAATAAATTTGGAATTGCTTGTTCTACAACAATTTTTTTATCATATTGAATTGCTTCATTAATACATTTGTCAATTTCTTTTTCTGATTTTGCAACAGTAATTCCTACACTACTACCTAGTTTTGCTGGTTTAATAATTACAGGATATCCTAATTCTTTAATATTTTTTAAAATTTTATCAGAATCACTCAAATATTCTGTATCATAAAACCATACATATTTTGGAACTGGTATATGATCACTTTCCATTACTTGTTTCATTACTACTTTATCTTGTCCTAAGGCTGCTCCCAAAATATCTGATCCAACATAAGGGATTCCAATCATATCTAGATATCCTGCTAAAGAACCATCTTCTGCGCCTTTACCATGAACAATTGGAAAAGCAACATCTAATGTAGCAACTGTTTTTCTAAAAAGTCCTTTTGTTGTTTGTAAACAAAATTCTTCTCCTATTTTTGTCAATGTTACTTTTTTAGCATAATGTTTTAAAGAATCAAAATCTTTATAAACATCCATTTCCATTAACATTTTTCCAGTATACCAAATACGATCTTTTCCAATGTAAATTGGAATAATTTCATATTTTTCTTGATCTATATAATTCATAGCTTGAACAGCAGAAATAATGCTTACTTCATGTTCTACTGTTTCCCCACCAAAAATAACGCCAACTTTTATTCTCATACACTCACTCTTTCTACTTCTCGTTAAATATATCTGGTAAATCGTTTTCCAACAAAACATAAGTTTCTTTATCAGCTAAAGAACGCATCATTGGAAAAGCCTCTTTTACATCATTAATAATATGTATTTTCTTTTTATCAAACTTTTTCTTCATAATTCCATTATAAATATCTTTTGTTTGATTTTTTCCTACTAAAATTACTTCATCTACATTTTCAGCAATTTGTTCTCCAAATTGTTCATTCAATTCTTGTTGTTTAGCACCTAATTCAATCATTCCAGGAGTAACTACTATCCTTTTTCCTGGCATCATATGAAGAACTTCTAAAGCCATTTTTGCACCAACTGGATTAGAATTATATGCATCATCTATAATATTAATATTACCACTTTTTTTAAGTTCTAAACGGTGTTCTACTGGATTTACTTTTTTTACCCCAACTTGTAACTGTTCAATACTAATTCCAAGCTCTTTTCCTAAGGCAATTGCAGCTAAAATATTATATACATTAGCTTGTCCAAGTAATCTTGTTTCAAATTTATATTTTTTCTTATCTCCTTTGAAAGTACAGTCAAATGTTGTACCTGTGTGACTTAATTTTATGTTAGAAGCATGAACATCTACATCTTTATTATCAATACCAATCC
>RKAN01000008.1 GCA_014845975.1 bacterium
CTTTATTCATATCATTGATATGATTCTTTATTTTAAATGTAACAAAGAAAGATACAATATTATCTATGATAAATAATAGTAATATTAAAGTTGCTATAACGGTTAATAAATTACTTGGAATAAGTTCTACAAGAGAAACAACAAATGGATGAATAATATAAACTACTAGACATCCTAATATTCCAAAAGGAATCATTGTATCTAAACATATTCTACCATTTAAATTGAATTTTTTTGTCGAATAATCCCACCATTTCGCATGAAATATTTTTTCCATAAAATAAGAGGTAAAGTATTCTAATAGGGAACATACAAATATGGCTTTTAAGAAAACGCTTAGTATATCTGATTTATCTTTTCCAATTAATAAAACGATTGCTAAAACACCATAACCATAAATTGTACATAAAGGACCTATTAAAAATCCTCGATTAATAAATCTTTTATATTGAAAAAATTTACAAGTTACTTCTAAGCACCAACCTATAAAAGAATAAATAATAAAGTATAAAAAATATTTTATTATCATTAAAATCACTTCCTATTTTCATTATACTAGATAATATTAATGTTTTAAAGACTAAAAAAAAGAATTTTATTTCAAATCTTTTTACTATTAATTGTTATAACGAATAAATTTTTATGATTTTTAATTTTATATTTTTTAATTAGAAAATATTATCTTGTTTATTTTTTATTAAAATAACTGTTTTTTATCAAAGTCTTTAAAACGATATAATTTAGCAGGTCTTCCCATTTTATTATTATTTTTATCGCCTGTTTCTTCTAGTAAATCATAATGTAACATTTTCTTTCTGAAATTACGACGATCTAGTTTTTTATTTAAAATTTGTTCATATACAATTTGTAATTCTGGCATTGTAAAATCACTTGGAAATAATTTTTTTAACATTTCAGTATCATTTAAAGTATGTCTTAAATATTCAATAGCATCCCTTAATATATCTCCATGATCATATACCATTTTAGGAATTTCTTCTACTCCAAACCAAACATCTTCAAATTGGCTTTTTTTCTTTTTTAAAAGTAATGTTTCACTATCAATTAAGCCAATTAACGAGTTAGCAATAATTCTATCATTTGGAAGTCGATCAATTTTACTAAATACATTACATTGCTTCAAATATATATTTGTTATTCCTGAGAATTCTAAAATCGTATCCTTCGCACATTCTTCAATTGTTTCTGTTGTCATTAATAAGTTACTTGGAAGCATCCAGTATCCTTTAAAAGGTTCTTCTTCTTTTCTAACTAATAAAACTTTTAATTTTCCTTTGTCTACAGTAAATAAATTGACTAAAACTTCAATTTGATTGATATATCTTGAATCCATATCATCACTCATTTCTTGTTTCATTATAGTAAAAAAGACACCATTTGTCAAAGTGCCTTTTTTAAAACTACTGTTCAAATAATAACTATAAGATCTTTTAACGATTAAGGAGTTAATGTATATGTAATGGTTCCAGCAGTCCCGTAAGAATCCCCGTTACCACCATAAACATAGATTGTAGAATAACCTGCTACACTAAATGTTGTACTTCCTCTATATGCATATGCCAATTGTGTTGCAGTGCAATGATTTGTATTGCAAACTATAACACTACCACCACTGACATTATTCATGGTACATGAACTATAACCAGCAACTTTTAATGCAGTCCCATTTACATCACTGAAGTATCCTGCAACTCCTGGTGCTGAAATAGAACCACTAATTGGAGCAAGTGCCCATCTTGCTGTCATTGTAATCGTAGCTCCATTTGTTGCTGTTAAATTAGTAATGGTTTGACCGTTAGAATAACCAATTCCATTAGATCCACTCCAGCCTTTAAATGTATAACCACTTCTAACAAAGGTATTAGAGCGAAGGGTACAAGAGACTCCATAAGTACACGTTGTCGTTGCCATTGTTCCAGAACCACCATTTGATAAATATGATACATAATACACATTTGCTGTTCCATTCGCAGTTATTGTAATATTCTTGTTAGTCATTACAAAACTATTTGTATTTTGATCACCAGTCCAATTAACAAAATGATAACCCGTTAATAATGTATATCCAATATTGACAGTGGCACCATAAAAGTATTCACCAGCTCCACTAACTTGATTAATTCCAGTGCCTTTATTTATAGTTACTCGATATTTGTTTCTCGTGTAATAATAATTAATTACACTACTATCATCTATCTTTACTTTAACAGACTGACTATTTGGTGCAGTAAAACCTGAATAATTTTTGACATTTGGGGTAACATTAATTTCCACTTCTGACTCCAATTGTTGCGTCTCTTTTAAAGTATAATTTGTTCCATCAAGATTCATAAGATAATGATTTACTTTATAAATTGCTTTTGTTTTAATTTTACTAATTGTTGCTGTGCTTGCTCCACTATAGTTTGTTCCATCATATGTGATTGCGTAAACAGTTCCTGTTGTATCGGATGCATCACTATAGGTCACATTCACATTTCCACTTACTTGATACCATGTATTAGCTGTTAATGTCTTTGTACTTGTTACATTTGTACATGTACTTGGTGTTGTTCCTGTTCCACAT
>RKAN01000016.1 GCA_014845975.1 bacterium
TAGATGAAAAAAAATTTAATATGGATCGTTAGTTGTATTGTAGTAGGACTAATTATGGGAAAAATTATGTTTGACCAGTATGACGATAATACAAAACAAACATCAGCTGTTTTATCTGAACAGGTTTATTTATTTCAAGCTGGAGTTTATTCTAACTTTGAAAATATGAAAAGTGCTGGAGCAAAATATGATAATTATATTTACATGGAAAAAGATTCTAAATATTACTTATTTATTGGGATTACAAAATCAGAAGAAAACAAAGAAAAATTGAAACAATACTTTGATTCCTTATCTTATGAAACTTATATTAAAGAAATGAATTTAGATCATAGTGGATTTTTAGAAAATCTAAGTCAATACGATTTACTTTTAAAGGAAGCAAAAACAAATCAGGAAATTAGAGAAATTAACAAAAGTATTCTAGCAAAATATGAGGAGTTGGTAATCAATGGTCAAAATTAAAGATATTCCTACTTCTGATAGACCAATAGAAAGATTAATACAAAAGGGGAGCGATTCTTTATCTAATGAAGAGTTATTAGCAATTTTAATTCGAACAGGAACCAAAGGAAAATCTTCTAAAGAATTAGCTTCCAATATTTTATCTTCTATCAAAAATATCCAAGAACTAAAAAATTTAAATTTTAAACAGCTTACTCAAATTGATGGAATTGGACCATCTAAAGCAGCTATTCTGTTATCTACAATTGAACTTTCTAAAAGAATGAATCAAACAGTTCATACAATTATAAAAAAGAAAGGGAATAATCCGGCTTTTATTTTTGAATATTACCAATCTATTTTACAAGATAAGACTCAAGAATATTTTTATGCGATTTATCTAGATCAGGCTAAAACAATCATTCAAGATAAGTTATTATTCATTGGGACAATTAATTATAGCTTAGTTCATCCAAGAGACATTTTTAAAGAAGCTTATCTGCTTTCTGCTTCTTCGATTATAATTGTCCATAATCATCCAACGGGAAATGTTTTACCTAGTCAAAACGATATTGATACTACGAATAATTTAGTTAAAGTTGGTTCCTTGCTAGGAATAAAAGTAATTGATCATATTATTATTGGAAGTCATCATTATTATAGTTTTTTTGAAAATGGGTGCATTGAATGAAAATAAAAGAACAATATGCGATTGCAACGTTAATTGGAGTATCCTTTTTATTTCTTTTCTTATTTTATCTTTTTATCCAGGATAATAGAAAACTTAGTATTCCTGAAAAAATCATAAAAGAAGGTGTATTATATACTGAAAACATTCTAGCAAAACCATTTGATTTTATCTACCATAAAATAGAAGATTATAAAGAAATGAAAGAGTTATATCATAATCTAAAAGAAAAGCAAAAAAAAATAGCTTCTTATGATCAAATGGAAAGTAGTTTGAAAGAAGAAAAAAGTAGAGTAAAAGAATTAGAAGAACTTTTAGAATTAAAAAACAATCTAGGAGAGTATGAAGAAATTGCTGCCACAGTATTGAATCGAAACTCTGAATCTTGGTATGATACATTCACTATTGATAAAGGAACGGATGATCAAATTGAAGAAGGCATGGCAGTTGTTACAAAATATGGATTAATTGGAAAAATTATTAAGACAACACCTCATACTAGTACGGTTAAATTAATTACTAATGTCAATGAAACTTTTCAAATATCGGTGAAAATAGAAATTGATGAAAATTATTTATATGGTCTTTTAACAAATTATAAAGATGGGTATTTTATGATTAGCGGAATCTCTGATAATCGAGAAATTCCAAAATATTCTAAAGTCACAACGACTGGTTTAGATAATCGCTTTCCAAGTGGTATTTTAATAGGTTATGTGGAATCAGAACAAAAAGATAACTTTGATTTAGCTAGAACAATTTATATTAGTCCTGCACACTCTGTGAGTGATGTTCGGTATGTGGCTGTCTTAAAAAGGAGAGAGACATGATTATTGTATCCTTTTTGTTAGATGGTATTTTATCTACTTATTTTCCTTTTTGTTTTTATTTCACGCTGACTTCTATTGTTGCCTCATCACTTTATTTAAAAGAAGACACTTTATTAAAGTATAGCTTATTTTTTGGTATTTTATATGATATTTCTTATACTAATACCTTATTATTAAATGGAATTCTATTTTTCTTTATTAGTTTATTTTTAACAAAAATAAAAAAGAAAACATTATTCAATATGCTGTTTATCAATTTATCCATTCATATCCTGTATTATTTGATTATTACAATTCTTTTTCTTTTATATCATTATAGTAGATTTGATTGGATTAGTATTGTCCAACTATTCGAATCCATTTTGATAGATACTATTTATTTTATGATTTTATTTAGCATTTATCATAAGCACACTACATAAAATTAAATGGTGATAACATGGACTATGAAACTTATAAATCAAAACGATATAAAAAAAAGCCACGAGATAAAAGCTTTTTGACTTATTTTAATAAATTATTGTTTGTTGTTTTAATTACTGTGATTACACTCATCTTATTAAAAAGTAATACCGTATTTAAAACAAAATTTTATAAGTATATTTATGAAGATAA
>RKAN01000048.1 GCA_014845975.1 bacterium
AAATCGGAATACTAAAATGAAAATATCTTTTGAGTAGACTATTGGATACTTTATCAATATTGAAATTTTTTATTAAATTATAACTAATTAACAATCCACTTAAAATACAAAAAAGATGAACCAAAAAATTACCATTTACAATAAAACTAATAGGGTTTGTAGCAAACCAAGTATCATATTTAAAATGAGATACACTATTAATTCCATAATAACTTGCAGGATAAAAGGCTAATAAAAAATGATGAGTAAAAATTAATAAACATGCTATTCCTTTTATTCCATCAACCCATTACAATCTATCAGAACACTCTTTCATCGCAAATCACCCAACACATTCTTTTTTTAATTATATAATTAATAATAAATATTAACAAGTAAATCTATAGAAAAAAGTTCACGAAATATGAACTTTTCTTTATTCTACAGTTACTGATTTTGCTAAATTTTTAGGTTTATCTATATCACAATTTCTTAATTTTGCTGTTTCATAAGCAATTTGTTGTAAAGGGATGATAGTAAGCAATGGTTGTAAAAAATGATTTGTTTTTGGAATTGTAATTTCAAAATCACATGATGTTTCTATATTTTCTGTTTTTATAGCAATTAATTTAGCACCTCTTGCTTTGGTTTCTTTCATATTACTAATTGTTTTAGCACTAATTTCCTCGTCTGTTAATATTCCAATTACAGGAGTTCCTTTTTCTATCAAAGAAATTGTTCCATGTTTCAATTCACCTGCTGCATATGCTTCACTATGAATATATGAAATTTCTTTTAATTTTAATGAACCTTCCATTGCCATAGCATAGTCGATTTTTCTACCTAGGAAATAAACATCATTATGTTGATATATCTGTTCTGCAACTTTTTTATACTCATCGTTATTTAATAAACTATTAATTTGCTCTGGTAATTTTTTTATATCTGAAATCATTAATTTTGCTTCTTCAATGGACATTTTTTTATTTTTTAAAGTTATATCAAACGCGATTAAAGATAACAATGCAACCTGGGCAGAATATGCTTTCGTAGTAGCCACTGCTATTTCTGGTCCAGCATTAGTATATAAAACGGTATTAGCCTCTCTCGCAATAGAAGAATCGACTACATTAACAATTGCTAATGTATCGCAATTATTTTCTTTGGCTATATTTAAAGCAGCCAAAGTATCTGCAGTTTCTCCAGATTGAGATACTAAAATGACCAATGTACCTTTCGTATCAAAATGTTTTTTATAACGATATTCGCTTGCAACTTCTACATTAACTGGCACATTTGCATATTCTTCTATTAAATTTTTTCCAACTAATCCTGCATGATAAGCACTACCACAAGCCACTATATCAATTTTTTTATAGTTTGACAAATCTGGCATTTTCATCATAAATTTGTCCAGATCATCTTGAATATATTGATCACTAATACGTTTAAAAACATTAGGCTCTTCATACATTTCTTTTTGCATAAAATGATCATATCCATCTTTCTTTGTAGATAATGAATCCCCTGTAAATAACTTAATATTCTTGGAAACAATTTCACCCTTTTGATTATAAACAGTAATACCATCCTTTGATATTTTAGAAAATTCTTTATCTTCTAATACAATATATTGATTTGTCTCTTCTAAAATGGCTGGGACATCAGAAGCAATATAATATTCTTGATTACCTGTTCCAATAATTAATGGACTTTTGTTCTTAACAGCATACAAATTTTCATTACCATCAACTAAAATTCCCAAAGCATAAGATCCTTTTAATTTTTTTAAACATTCTTGTATTGCTTTTTCTATGTTATTATCTTTTTTATAATAATAATCTAGTAAAGCACAGGCTATTTCTGTATCAGTGTCAGATTGAAATTGATACCCTTTTTCAATTAAATTATGTTTTAATTCTTCATAATTTTCAATAATTCCATTATGAACTATTGTAATTTTACCAACATGATGAGGATGACTATTTTTTTCATTTGCTTCACCATGAGTAGCCCATCTGGTATGACCTATACCAACTAGGGCCTCTTCTTGATTAATTTTATTTTTTAATTTTTCAATTCTACCAACCGATTTTACAATTTTTAATTCATTTTCATTAAAATAAGCAATTCCAGCAGAATCATATCCTCTATATTCCAAATTAGTTAAACCGTTTAGCAAAACATCTAAAGTTTTTTCTTTAGAGCCAATGTATCCTACGATACCACACATATTTTTTCCTTCTTTCCATCGCAAAAAAATATGTATGATATATTTTTTGTTACAATTTTGATTTTGCTTTTTTTAATATATCTTACGACTACACAACCGTAATAGCATCCGCCGAATCTTTCGATTGCTATTATCCTCGTCACCCTATTATGGGCCTGGCGCTATAATTTTTATACTACCTTTCTTTTAAAAACTATTTAATAAATTATACTATATCTTATGTAAAAAAGCAAAAAAGTAGATAAAATCTACTTTTCCACAAATATTTTTCTAGTGATAAAATTATAAACCATTACTATTGCTGTAGCGCCTATTTTTGAAATCATATAATATATACCTAATATATTTCC
>RKAN01000110.1 GCA_014845975.1 bacterium
TGTATCTAATGTATCATCTTCTCTTTTTATTAATTGATTACCACAAGAACAATATTGTTCTTTTAATGTATCTTCAGAATGAAAATTATAAACATTATTACATTTTGGACAAACCATTCTACCAGTAATTCTTTCTTTTGCCACTTCTTTATCTACAGTTAAATAAAGTATAGCATCTATTTTTTGATTGGTTTCTTCTAACATTTTATCAAATTGTTTCGCTTGATTTAAATTACGAGGAAATCCATCAAAAACAAAATTACTATTATTATTCATTTTTTCAGCAATTAAACGAATAATAATGTCATCACTAATGAGTAATCCTTTACTCATTTTTTCTTTAATTTCATTACTAAATTGATCATCTTTCTTTGTTACTTCACGAAGTAGATCTCCAGTAGAAAGATGATTTAAATGATATCTATCACATATCTTTTTAGCTTGAGTTCCTTTTCCAGCAGCAGGAGGAGCGATTAAAACAATATTCATTATCTTCTCGCTCTTCTTCTTGAAAATTTTCTAGTTACTAATTCACTATCTAATTTACGATATGTTTCTAGTGCTACTCCAACAACAATTAAAAGTCCTGTACCACCAATTCTAACATTAGAAGGTAATCCAGATACAGCACCAAATATAATTGGTAATGCTGCAATTGCTGATAATGATAAAGCTCCTACAGTAGTAATTCTTTTTAATACACTTTTAATATAAACAGTTGTTTCTTCCCCAGGTCTTATACCAGGAATAAAACCACCATTTTTATTAAGATTTTCAGCCAACTCTTTTGGTTTTAATTGTAAGAATGTATAAAAGTAAGAAAAACCAAATATACATATAATATAAATTAGAAATCCAACTAAACTATCTGTTGTTAAATACTTACTAACAAATAATGTAAATGACTCATTTTTTATGAAATTTTGAAGTAATCCTGGAATTGAAATAAGTGCAGAAGCAAATATTACTGGGATTACTCCAGCTGAATTTAACTTAAATGGAATATAACTTTGTTTAGAAACAGTTGCATTTGATTTATTAGCATATTGAATTGCAATACGTCTTTCAGCTGATTCAACATAAACAACACCTAATACAATAGCAATATAACTAATAACAAATAAAATAAATTTAGTAATTCCTAGTGCAACAACTTGTGTACTACCTGTTGTTACAAAACTACTCCAAGCTGTAGCAAACATACTTGGTAATGATGCTATAATACCAGCCATAATAATTAATGAGATACCATTTCCAATACCTTTTGCTGTAATTTGATCACCAATCCATAATAATAGAGAGGTCCCAGCAGTTAAGAATAAAGCAAATGTCAAATAATCAACTGCTGTTCCATTTGAAATAAATGCAAATGAGAACATATATCCTTGAATAAATGCTAGTGCAATACCAACATATCTTGTTATTTGATTTAATTTTGTTCTTCCTGTTCCACCTTGTTTATTCAACTCAGCAAGATATGGAATAATATCCATTGATAACAACTGAATAATAATAGAAGCTGTAATGCATGGGGTAACTCCTAGAGCAAATATAGAAAATTGTTCTAAGGCACCTCCACCCATCATGTTCATAAGTTCTAATATTCCTAAATTTTTTGTTCCTAAACTTGATTTATCTATTCCAGGTACAATAATTGTTGTACCTAATTTAAATACAAATAAAGCGAAAAAAGTAAAATAAATTTTTTTTCTTAAATCTTTATTTGCGGGATCAAATATTTGCTTAATATTCGCAAACATTTTAAATCACCTCTGCTTTTCCACCTAATGCTTCTATTGCTTCAACAGCTGATGCAGAAAATTTATTTGCTTGAACTGTTAATTTTCTTTCAAGTTTTCCGTTACCTAAAACTTTAACACCATCTAATTGATTTTTTAAAATTCCCATGTCTTTTAATAATTCTGGTGTAACTACTGCACCATCTTCAAAGTTATTCAAATCACTTAAATTGATAACAGCATAAACTGTTTTAAATCTTGCATTTGTAAAACCTCTTTTTGGAAGTCTTCTGAATAATGGTAATTGTCCACCTTCAAAACCTGGTCTTACTCCACCGCCACTTCTGGCATTTTGTCCTTTATGACCTTTTCCACTAGTTTTTCCTAAACCACTACCTGGTCCACGGCCTACTCTTTTACGAGTAGCAGTTGCACCATCATTTGGATATAATGTATGTAATTTCATTAAATCTCCTCAACTTTCTTACCACGAAGTCTTGCAACTTCTTCGATAGATTTTTGTGATTTTAATGCTTCTAGTGTTGCATAAGCCATGTTAATTTTTGTATTAGAACCAAGTGATTTTGATAAAATATCTTTGACACCTGCAAGTTCAAGTACAGCTCTAACTGGTCCACCAGCTTTAACTCCAGTACCTTTAACAGCAGGTTTTAATAGAACTCTACTAGCTCCTCTAACACCAATAGCTTCATGAGAAATTGTTCTATTATCAACTAGGGATACTTTAATTACATTTTTAGTGGCAGCTGATACAGCTTTTTTAATTGCATCTGGTACTTCATTAGCTTT
>RKAN01000028.1 GCA_014845975.1 bacterium
TTTTGAAAACTTCAAGTTCTTTTTTTTGAAATGTTTGAATTCCAATGCTTAAACGATTCACTCCATATTCTTTAAAAAGAAGTATTTTTTCTTTCGTTAAGTTTTCTAAATTACATTCTATTGTATATTCTATATTTTTAGTAACATGGAGCATCTTTACAATTTCTAGTAACTCTTTAAGTTCCTCCAAAGATAGAGCAGAAGGTGTTCCACCACCAATATAAATTGTATTCAATAGCTCTCCTTTATAATTTTCTCTAATTTCTTTTTCTAACATTTTTAAATACGGATGAATCCATTTTTTTATATAAAACATTTTTGGAAAATCGCAATAAGAACAAATATGGGTACAAAAAGGAACATGAATATAAAGTGATTTCAAATTTTTCTCCTCATACTCTTTTTAGGAATTTCACAGATGTTTGTGATTCCACAATTGGAATAGAATTCTAATAATTCATCTATTTTCTGAACTATTGATAAATTAGGATCCGAATATTGAAACCTTTGATATTTTATTTCAAATCTTGGTAAATATAATTCCAACCAAGTAAGCATCAAAAAATTTTTAAATTCTCTTGTCGTAGTACAAGGAGTAATAATTTTATCTTCTGTTTGTTTCACGTTTTTTATATATTTTTCTTTTTCAAAATGGACATTACAAAAACTAGAATTTCGCTCTAAAAATTTATCATAATCATCAGAGCCAAATATTTGGTGAAATGTATCTCTATCTATTTCATAATATTCCTTCATACTACCACCAAATAACATTATACAAAAAAAGAGTTCAAATGAAAACCCTTTCCACTAAATATCTAAACTTTGTATAGCTTCTTTTATGATATCAACACAATTTTGAAGTTGTTTTGTTTCTTCTTCATTTAATTCTATATAAATTTTTCTAATCGCACCTTCTCGGTTTAAAATGGCTGGTAATCCCATAAAAATATCATTTGTTTCATCGTAAGTAGATACAGTAATCAAGCTATTTTCGTTTCCTAAGATGGCATTCGTAATTCTTACTAGGCACATTCCAATACCATAATATGTAGCACCTTTTCTATCAATGATTTCATAGGCTGCGTTTTTTACTTCTGTATGAATTTTATTAAGTTCTTCTTTTGATAAAAAATTGGTAATCTTTTGTAATCCAATGTTTACATTACTCCAAGGAACAAATTCTGAATCGCCATGTTCACCTATTACATAAGCATGAACATTTTTAGGACTAATATCTAAACGATCTCCAATTAAATAACGTAATCTTGAAGTATCTAAACTAGTTCCCGACCCAATCACTTGAGAAGAAGGTAATTTTGAATATTTCCAAGTTAAGTAAGTCATAACATCTAAAGGATTCGTAGCTACTAGAAAAATTCCTTGAAATCCGTTTTCCATTACTTGATCAATAATATCTTTAAAAATTTTACTATTTTTGTAAATTAAATCCATTCTTGTTTCTCCTGGATTTTGGTTGGCTCCAGCAGCAATACAAACAATGGAAGCATCGCGACAATCTTGATAACTTCCCACCTTAATATCTATTTTAGAAGGCGCAAAAGAAAGACAATGATTTAAATCCATGACTTCTCCTTCTACTCTTTTTTCATTCAAATCAATTAAAGCTAATTCAGTTACCGATGTTCTTTGATTTAATAATGCATAAGCATAACTCATTCCAACATTGCCGCAACCAATGACTACTACCTTATTCATAACAATCCTCCTATACTTTAAACTTATTATACTATATTATTTCTTAAAAAAAAAGCATTAATCATATTAAAATTTCAACAGAATTAGAAAAGTTATAATTCTATATTTTTAATTTATTACAATCAATATAAAATAATGAATTACTGTTTTTTATATCCTATTATCCTTTTTATTATCATAAATGACTGATTATTACTACCTTTAACACTATTAGTTAAAATAGCTGTATTACCGTTAAAATGTAATCTGGATGCAGTATATGCTGTAGGAGAATGATAAAAACTTAAATAAGATACAGTCCTATCATTAATATTAAATTTATCATATGAATTACTTGAAATAACTTCAATAAATTCATAATTTTTATAGTCATCAATTAACTGAATTGTAGTATTTTCTCCATTAGTTTGGACTGCTGAACCACTCCACAATGTTACGGGGGTTAAACTTTGACTCATATTATTTAACAAATTAGTAACAGAAGCAACATCATTATTATGTTTACTTTCTAAATTATTAATTTTTTGATTAAGTTCACTATTATCTGTATCAATATTATTAATATTAGTTGCCATTGTTTCATAAGTATCCGTTGACGTTGTAGATACTCCTTTATTTGTAATTGCCGCTGCCACTAATTCTTTTCCTGTTATGGCTTCATTATATAGTTCATCTAAGGCTGTATTCACTGTTTTATTTTGGTAAGTTACATTAGTTGAAGAAATTGCTGTCGTAGCTACTACTCCTCCTAAAGTAAATACAATTCCTCCTAATATAAATCCTAATATTATCTTTTTCATTATT
>RKAN01000026.1 GCA_014845975.1 bacterium
TTAAAGAAACAAAATTTTTAATAATTTCACTATTCACACCTACTAATTTTTGTTCAATTAATTCATCATATGGAGCATTACTAATAAATCCATATTTATATCTTTTACTTTTAAAATTAACTTTCGTATCATCATCAATATTTTTGAATGAATAAAAATCTTCTGAAAAATGATTAGCGTAAGTTTTTTCATAATTATTATCTTGCCATTTTTGATAATACTTTTTCAAAATTGAATTTAGCCTTTTTTCATTACCTAATTTCAAAACTAGGAATTGTTCCATCTCAGTAATGTTATAAGAGATTGTTAAATCATTTTCCAAAATGGTATCCATACAGATTGTTTTTGGAATAATAATTCCATCCAATTTGTTATTTTCTTCTAAAAAGGCTTTTATCAATTCATCTCTAGAATCATAGGTCTTTAAAGAAATGGCATTTGAATTTAGATAATATGTAATCTGTTCTAATTCACTTTTGACAACACCAACAGTGATATCCTTTATATCAGAAATATTGGTATACTTTTTTCCTTCTCTAGTTATTAAAGCATAGTTATCCTCATATATGACAATGTCCTGTTTATCTGGACTGTCTACCATTGTAAACGCATAATTTGATAAATTGTCATTTTGAATATAAGGTATTTTATTAAATTCTAATCCAACATCTTTTTCTAATGTTTCTAAAAGATCGTAAATTAAACCATTTCCTTCATATCCAAAAATAGGAATATTATTTGGAATTGATAAATCAATCATGTTATTTTTATTATCTTCTATCCATTGTTTTTCTAAAATTGTAAGGGTATTATCATCTTGTTTATTTAAATAATAATATATTCCCCCACCTAATCCAGCGCAAATTAGAAGAACTATAAAGATTGTAATTATTTTCTTTTTCATAAGTCACCTACCAAACGAATCCTGATTCGGATTTATGTTTGTATCCCATAAAAGGATACCCTTCTGCATCTTTAGAGCAATTGATAATTACTTGAATATCATAATAAGCTTTTTCTTTTTCTGAAAAATAATCTAAAGTCTTATTAGATATTTCTTTTGCAGTATCTACTGCTACTCCCTCTTTCATAGTTAAATTAATATAAATTAATCTTCCTTGTAAACGATAAGAAACTTTTTCTACCTCGTCTAATACTTTCATTTCTGTTTCTAATTTAGAGATTACTGTTTCACTAATTTTAACCTTGTCAATACCTTGTAAACGGTTTCCATATTCGTCTTTTTTATAATCTACCATAAATATTCTTAAGAATAAAAATAAACAAACAAACACAAGCAATACAATTGAACAAATAATAACTCCTTTTTTATGTTTTTTGATAAACTCCATTTTTATTCACTCCATTCTATTGTTCATTATACTATAACTAGTAAATTTTTTCAATTATCTATATGATAATTTACATTTTCATATATTTGATTTTTTTACGTAAAAAAAAAAGGATTTTAAATACTTTTTCCGAATTATTATAGTAGGAGGTAATAATATGGATACAAATGAAACAGATGGTTTTCAAAATGAAATAAATTTTGCGAATGCTTTAAATGGGAAAAAAGTTAAAACTTTACTTCCTAACTTTCAAGATATGCTTTTTCAATTATATGGATATATCGATTACAATGCATATGTTTTTTGCCATGTTGATCACACAAAAAGAAAATATGACATTATAATCACTATTGATCACCAAGTCAAACGAATCAGTATTAAAAAAGGAGTTAATAATTCTGTCCATACAGAAGGAATATCTTATTTTATTCATTTTTTAATAGAGTATAAAATTCCTAGAGAAGTAATTATTAATTACTTATATTATCATTATGCAGATGGAACTAAAAATGGAAAAGGGAAAAAGAGAATATCTTCTTCAGAATATCAAGAAAAACATAAAAATAGCATTGAAATGATTAATCAAGCATTTAATGAAGAAACTGTTTTAAAAAAGGTAATTACAAGATTTATTTTAAAAGGTACAAATTCAGTTACTGAAATTGATGGCATCATATATGGAATTCCAAATGATTTTTTATTTTTATTAAAACAAGATATTATGAATATTTTAATGTCAAAAGCTAATATTTGTTCTAAAGGCATACATTTTGGTAGTTTATACTGTCAACCAAAAGCTCGCAATTTAAATTACAATTCAAAATATGAAAAAGATAGATTTTGCATTCAAATTAAATGGTATAGCATTTTTGACGACATTATGGAATGTTTAAATTATAAATCTATGAAAAGAAAAAGGTAACTCTATTTTTATGTATTTTTTTAAATATATAATCTTTCAAGCTCCTGACGGGAGATAAAAAAAGAGCCTAACAAATTGTTAAACTCTGTAAATTCATTATGGAGCAATGACATGGGACGTTTGCGAAAAAATAGAAACAAGTAATTGATTAAATCAATCTATTAATAGTATAGCACATATTATATATTTTAATATAAATATTTATACTAATTTAAATTATTATTTATATTCTTGTTATATTAATTCT
>RKAN01000059.1 GCA_014845975.1 bacterium
AAATCTTTAGATTCCTTTGCTAGAATCAAATCTCTAATAGCTCCTCCTATTAGGTAGACAGGTGCAGATTTTGAAATAATATAAGCAATTGGAAATTTATCTTTTATGTAGTTTTCTAGTCTTGATTCTAATGTAGTATTATTTTCAAATTTATTATTATGTTGTATTTTTATTTTCAAATTAGCCCACTCCTTTTATTGTATTTTATCATAATGATGAAAAAATTTTAAAATTTTTTGAATAAGTGATTGAAAATAATAATTTATTTTGGTAATATAGATATGTAATTTAAGCGTAATATAGTTTGTAAATGGCAAAAAATCAAGTTTGCTGAAAGCAAACGGGGGGGGTACAAACCCTCTTTTTTTGTTGTGTAGGAAAGGAGAGAATGGACAATGAAAAATATAATAATAGGAATCATCATTGGAGGAATCGTATTTACTTTAGGAGGAGTAGTGGCCACAACAGCAATTTCTTCAACTAATGTAACCTATCAAAATAAAACTGTAAATAATGCATTAGATGAATTATATAATGAAGCAACAACAGGAAAAGAATTGGTAGCAGCTGCAATTACAAATAAAGGAATAGCTACAACATCTTCAGATACCTATGAAACGATGGCAACTAATATAAGTAGTATTGATACAGATCACACAGAAATTAATCAAAAAATTAATAATTTAGAAAGTAAACATAAAAGTGATATTGCTTCACTTACAGGTTCTATTACTAGTTTAAATCAAAACCTAACGGCTTTAAAATCAGAATTTGTTTCTTATAATTATTCATATCAAGGAAATAAAATACGATTTATGAAAAGAGGAAATGTTGTATCAATATCCATTCCTACATTTTCTGGAGTTCCTTCAGGATATAGTATCTTTTGCAATAGTATTCCTGCAGAGTATATTCCAACTTATACCGTTAGTTTTGATGCCTTTGGAACAAACAGTGGAACTTTGACGAGATATGGTTTTGCTGTCAGAAACAATGGGAAAATTGAAATATATAATTATGGTTCTTATACAGGTTCAGAAAACGTTGGTGCAACATTTACCTATGTATTATAAAAAGCACTAGTTATCCTAGTGCTACATCAAGAACCATCATAATAGAAAATCCAATTAGAGTAAAGAAGGCCATTAGGTCTTTTTTCTTATTTGTTTGACTTTCAGGAATTAATTCTTCCACTACAACGTAAATCATAGCTCCAGCAGCAAATGCTAATAGAAAAGGTAATAAATTTCTAATCTTTAAAACCAGTATTGCTCCGATTACTCCACTGATGGGTTCTACAATTCCACTTAACTGTCCATAAAAGAATGCTTTTTTCCTAGACATTCCTTCTCGTCTTAAAGGAACACTAACAGCAGTACCTTCAGGAAAATTTTGTAAACCAATTCCTAGCGCTAATAAACTAGAAGAAGCAATAGTAACGCCTTCTAAACCATATGCTAAAGAACCAAAAGCAACACCAACTGCAAGACCTTCTGGAATATTATGAAGAGTGATTGAAAATATCAACATAAGACATCTTTTTAAACGACTATTTTCTTCTTTTTTGAGTTTGCTTTTTTTAGAAAATAGATCAAATAATTTATCTCCTAAAAAGAGTAAACATCCACCACTTAGAAATCCTATAGCAGCAATAAGCCATGGAATCATATTTAAACTTTCTGACATTTCAATAGATGGAGAAAGAAGCGACCAGAATGATGCTGCAATCATAACACCTGCTGCAAATCCTAACATAGCATCCATGATATTTTTATTAATCTTTTTGAAAAAGAAAACAATGGCCGCTCCAAGTATTGTAATACTCCAAGTAAATAAAGTTGCAATCAAAGCCTGTAAGGCTGGATTTAATTCAATAATAATATCCATATCAACACCTCTATGAATAAGGTATGAAAAAAATTTATAGTTGACTGGGCAAACTCTACGATAAGTCGGTTGTTAACATTCAATAAAATTTGTATAATTTAATCATAATAAGGAGTGATTTTATGAACTATAACAAAATAGGAAATTTTATAGCAGAAAAAAGAAAAGAAAAAGGTTTAACCCAAAAAGAATTAGCGGAAAAAATAGGTGTTACAGATAAAGCAGTATCTAAGTGGGAAAGAGGATTAGGGTGTCCAGATGTATCAATATTAGAGGTATTAGCGAGTACTTTAGATGTTTCAATTTTAGAAATATTAAAGGGAAGAACAATTGAAAATGAAATTATTAAGGTAACGGAAGCAAATGATTATGTAAAAGAGTCTTTAAATTATTCTAAGGTTCAAACCAAAGAAAAACTAAAAATAATATTATCTAAACTGATTTGTTTTTTCATTATTTTGATAGGAACCATTTTAATTATTTTAAATATTTTTCATTATTTTTACTTAAATTATCAGTATGATAACATTTTTAATTCTACTATATTTCAGTCGGATATTGAAAAAATAGAAAAAAATATAAAAATCATTAAAAACCATCAAGGCATTTATAATGATGAAGATTAT
>RKAN01000078.1 GCA_014845975.1 bacterium
TATGAAAAATGATTCTAAAAACGTTGTTGCTGATGAAATAATATTCACAAGTGATAAAGATTTCTTTAAAAATTTGAATAAAGAAGAACTTATGTGATAGGCAACTATGAATTTTGTTTATGAGAATTTAGGACATACAAAAGAACAAATCTTACATGTTGTTATTCATTTAGATGAAAAAGTACCCCCCCATTTACATTGTATTGTTATACCACTTGTTCAAAAATTCGATAAACAAACTGGTACGACTAAATACACAATTTCTAAACAATCATACATTAAAGATAATATTATTACAAAATAAATATCATGAACGATTAACTAAGAAAGAATTCAAATTAGAACGAGGAAAAAAACATACCAGAGTTAAACATTTATCAATGGGACAATTTAAAAATGTTGCTAGATATTATGATAGACAAGCATTTAGAAGTAAAAAAAAATTTGAAAAATAAAAGGTTCATTACAAAATTCTAAAAAGAAAGCACTAACTGATAAAGTAATTATTGATGGAAAAATGTATCATATTCTATTAAATTTTCTAGATATGTATAGTGAAGAAATTCAAAATATGGTAACAAGTAAAGCATTTATTGAAAGTTTAAATGAATTCACTTGTGATTATAAAACATTAGAAATAAAATATAAAAATAGTCTTATTGATATTAATTTTTTAGAAGATGAGAATGGTAACACGAAGATAAAACTAATTTACTAAATTTTATTAATCATTTGTTGTTAATTTTAAAACAATTTTTTAGTGAAATTTTATTATCTAATGATAAAAATAAGAAAAAAAAAGATAGATATTTTAAAAGAATGTTATGATAATGACTTATACAATTCTACAGATTTAAAAGAAATCTCTAAAGATACTGATAGTGAGACAGAAGTAAATATTTTTATAAATAAAGAATCATTGGAAAAAGACTACGATATTTTTAAAAGTCGTAGTCTTTGATACATACTAAATTCTCAATAATTTAGAAACGCACTTGCAAATTGACATAGTCAATTTGCGTGCGTATTAGACATATTTAAGTAGTTCAGTAAATTCAGTATATCCGCTTTCAGAATTTAAATGACCACCACCAGAAATCATTATGTGATTATCTGTAATAGTATCAGCAAATTCTTTTTCAGCTTCATACTTAACATAAGGATCATTATCTGAATAAAAACATACTATATCACTACAATAATTTTTTATATCAGACAAATTATCAAAATACATGCTCTCATTAACAGTATCATAATCCTTATCTATTCCAAGATAATTATTAAATCCACAAATAAAAACTAGTCGCTTAACTCTTATTTTATTTTCAACTAAAAATTTACAAATAAATATTGGTGCAATAGAATGAGCAAATATAATTGTATTTTCATTGATAATATTTGCATCAACATATGTCTTTAAAAGTTTAGACCAATTCTCGTAATTTTGATAACCAACACCAGTTGGAAAATCTGGAGTATAAACTTCAAAATTTTTATCTTCAATTTCTTTTCTTAAATAAGGAATCCAGTTTGAAAATGGACTTCCAAAACTCCCATGGACTAGTAAATAATTACTTTTCATTATTTTTTCTCCTTCATATTAATTTTTATCATATAGTACGCTTTATTAATTATGTTTTTATTCTAAGTAAGAATTCATGAGCTACTAATTTTCCTTTTTGTCTAATATCAGTTATTTTTGCTTGAACTCTATTTTTATCAATTAATATTTCTCCAAATTCATATGCATAATGAGAGTCAGGATTCAATGTATTTGATTCATCGCGATATATTACACTTGAAATATTTCTTAATAATCCATTATAAGGAAAACTTTTCTTTCAATTATCTACAACACTTTACTATATGAATAATTTTCATTTTAAATCATTGATAACACCATTTATTAAATTTAAATCAGATGGAATAATCCATTTTACATTTGCCTTTTTAAATAATACTAAAGGTATTATTGCTCCACTTCTAGCACCATCCATCCACTTTGGATTACTTGGCATCAAACTATACAAGTCTTCAATTGAAATTTCGTTAAATATCTTTTCAGTACCTTTAATATAATCTTCTAAACTTAACATATATTTATGAATATTATCACTAAATAAAGTGTTATTAATCAAATTAAATCCTGTTAATAATTCAAATCTTTCTTCTCCACCTGTAAATATTGCACAATCATAATCTTTTTCTAATTTAACATTAGATAATTTTTCACTAACAAAATTTTCCATTTCTTCCATATTATTACCACTATATTTTTCATTTACTTTATCAAAATTATTTAATAAATCAGCAACACCTAGATTTAAGTTTTTGGTATCAGTAATTTTAGTTCCAACAAAAGTTACTAGTTCAGTAGTCTTACCACCCATATTAATTATTAGAACCTTTTTATTGTTATAATCATTCTCCATAGCTTTTGCTAAATAATAATTTTCAATACCATGACTAATAATATTAAAATGTAAATCAAATTTGTCAT